>NZ_JBHWBW010000016.1:0-26654 GCF_042735675.1 Kitasatospora sp. NPDC059571 | reverse complement strand
CCGTTTGGTTTTTTTTTTGGGGGTATCTGGGTGGTTTTGCACGGGGTGGGGGTGGCCCAAGGCTCTGAACTAGGCTCGCGGGCAGATGTTCATCGCCGCGTTCCAGGCTGTCACCACCTTGGTGAGCAATCCCCCCCCATGGGCCAGCCCTGTCCAGGGTGGGGCCACTCATGACCTACAGCTGGCTGGTGGGGATTAGTGACAGGCCACCAGCTACGGCGAAGCAGAAGTTGACGCCGCGCTGCCATTGGATCGGGTCGATCTCGGTGTCGAGAACGGAGCCCTGGTCGATCTGCAGGAGACGGTGAGGGCCAGACACGGTTTGGATCGTGGGGACGCCCGCCTGGTACATCCAGTCGCCCTCGGCGACAAGGTTGCCGTTGGGGCCGTGGCCAGGGAAGGGGTTGAGCACTTCGCTGCGGCGGAAGTCGGCGAACTTGGAAGCGCTGGCGCACAGGTTCTGCAGCGACGCGACGGGCGACGTGATGTGGAAGTGAGGCTCGGTCAAGCCCGTGGCAACGTAGTCGTTGCCGGATTGCACCCACTGCCGCGGGCCGATGTGCTCGATGCAGAAGCTGGCGACCGTCCTTGCCATCAGGTCTGGGCGGGTGTCGATGAACAACTGAGTGCTCTTCAGGCCAGCGCCAATGGGGGCGTCTGCATACGACTTCGTGAGGAAGTGCGCGGTGGCGAAGACGATGACATAGGTGCGCGGGCGCTTTCTCTGCGGGATCTGTGCCAGAGCGCGGGCGATTCCCAGCAGGACAACCGTGCCGTTCTCCTCGATGGCGTTCTGGCCGTCGGTGTGGGTATTGAGAACGACGATCTCGTCGCTTGCGCCCGGAATCACCGAGACCAGCATGTCCGTAGAGCTCGGGATGAGCTGTGCGGTCATGGTCAAGGTGGCGCTCACTCCGCCGGCCTGGGACTGAGGACGGACGACGTCCGAGGCGACACGATCCAGCATGACCGCCGGGATGCCTTGCATCGGAATGTCGAACGGGGTCCACTGGTTGGCGACATATGCGGGAGCAGCATCGATCATGACGATCGCGCCGATGGCGCCCGCCTGCTGGACAGCGTCGAGCAGAGGGAAGGGTGTGTCAGGATAGAAGGCCATGGTGATGGGCTCATCCGGGCTGAGCGTCCCGTCAGGGTCCCACCGGCTGACCTTGAGGGGGTCGAAGTCCCCGACACTAATCTCGGTGAAAGGTCCCACGTCGAACACCGCGATGGCGCCCTGCAGGTTCACATTCGCAAGGTCCTGGGGCGATCCCTGATTGACGTAGACCAACGGGCCGGTCACGCCGTTGCCGGGCGTGGAACCACAGTAGGGGTAGGGAGCGCCTACATTCACTGCGCCAGTCGAGGGCCCGCTGTTGATCTGCAAGCCGGTTGTCCCTGCCTGCCAGCGGGTGAAGGACTGCGAAGTCCGCTGAACGGTCAGCCCGGCCGCGGTCAGCCCCTGCTCCAGCCAGTTGATGTAGGCGGCATGTGCGGGGCTTCCGGTAAGTCTCGGCCCGAAGGAGACCATGGTCTGCAGATCGTTGTACAGTCCGGAGGTTGATTGGCCTGAAAGAGGCCCACCGATTGCGGGAACGGAGCTGGAGTCCGCCGCCGCACGCCATGCTGGGCCGACATTGCCGAACAGCAGCGCGGCGGATCCTGCCGCGCCTACACCAAGAAATCCACGCCGGGACAGACTCATCGGACGCCTCCCTAGGCTAGAGAGCTCGGGGCATTCGAGCTCGAGAGATCTATTGCTAGACCTGTTGGGGATTCAGAGATTTAACCATGCGACTGATAGAGCCTTCATGGGCTGCAGGGCCCACTTCAACGGCCTTGTTGACGGTCCGCTCCCGAGCTTGCTCCGCTTTGACACCCACCCTCGTTGTGGTGGTCAGGCCGCGAGGACGGTCTCGTACTCTGCGGGACTGCGATAGCCAAGGCTGCTGTGCAGCCTGCGCATGTTGTGCCAGCCCTCGATCCATTCGAAGATCGCGGTCCGGGCCGCTCCTCGGCCCGGCCAGGGTCGGGCGCCGATCAACTCCCATTTCGGCGTGGCAAAGAAGGACTCCGCGCGTGCGGTTCCCAGCACTGGCCGGTCCGGCCGGCCGATATCCGGACCACGAACTCAGTTGCCAGGTAAGCGGATTAACGGCTGGTTTACTGAAAACCACGATCCGAGTGAACACCACCAGGCCGCCCGGGCGGCGAGTGCGGCAGGCCGACCGCAGCACATCGGCAACCAACTCGGTGCACAGGTGGTCGGTGATGGCCCAGCCGACGATGCTGCGGGAGGAGGTGTCGATGACGGTGGCCAAGTAGAGCCAGCCCTCGTCGGTCGGGATGTAGGTGATGCCGCCGCACCAGCATGCGTTGAGGGCGGCAGGGTCGGGCGTGAAGTCGCGCAGGACCATCAGCCGGGCGACCCCCCGACGGCCGCACCGCTCAGCGTCATGCCGGCGGGCGGCATGGACGCATGGGGCGCCCTAGCTGCCGCGTGAGCCGGTGTAAACTTCGGTGATGTTCTCCGTCAGGTCCGCGTCGCGCACCGCGCGCGGGTCCCATGACCAGCTCGGCGGGCGTAGGAGTGCCATCCCGCTGGCCGGCGTCGACCTCGGCCTGCCTCACCCAGTCCCGCACCGCGGTCTCGGTCAGGTCGAAGTCCTCGGTGACCTGACCGATCGAGCGGTCGCCGCGTCGGCACAGCTCCACGATCTCGGCCTTGAACTCCGGCATGAACGAGCGGCGAGGATACGGCCTCTCCTTCCCCACGCCCTCCATGATGGACATCGTCGTTCCAGGCCGAAGCCCCTGATCAGGAGTGTCCGTCAAAGCGGATCAAGCCTAGGTAGCCCTCACGTCACGGATTGCCGATCGCACGTGCAGTGAGGCTAAGGGACGTGTGAGAGAGTCTCATGGGTATCAGGTCCCATTTCCCCAGGCCCGTACGGGTTGGAGAAGCGGAGCTGTGCACTTTGACGATGCCGTGTGCGCAAGTTCGGGTCAGAGGAGACCGGCGGCGGTGTCCAGGCGCAGGCCGAAGGCCCGCTCGTCGATGTTCGTCCCAGTCAGCAGATCGATAGCGCGGTGCCGGGTGGCACCATCTACTTCAGGAGCGGCATAAGCGGCGGCACGGATGTGTGCGAGCAGGTCGGGGTGTGGTTCCAGGCCGTGCTCCTCCAGGTAGTACGTCGTCGCGTCGGTCCATATCCAGGCGCCGTCGGTGCGAATGTCCACCGGCACCACGGCTTCGCGGTACGGCCGCAGGATGTCGTCGGCCAGCTCGGGCGAGGCGAGTAGCAGTTCTCCCGACCTCAGGTAGGCGATGACCAGGGCTGCCTCGCCGGGGTCCGTCGTCCTCGGGTGATCTGGCAGGAAGCGGGGCCCGCTCTCGGCGTGCGGTTCATCGAAGACGGGGGCCAGGCGCAGCGGGTGGTGGGGGGTGGGCATCCAGAGCAGGGTGCCGTGGGTGCGGGCGAGTTGCTGGTAGCGCGGTAGTGCGGCGCCGGTGGCGTAGGCCTCTACTTGGGGGTGGGGGTCTTCGGGGGTTTCGAGGTGTTGCTGGAGCCTGGCCGCCAGGGCGGGTAGGTCGACGGTTCGGTCGGTTTCGACGAGGTGGATGCGGCGTGGCGGAGTGCTGTCGGTGTCCGCGGGCCATCGCCAGGTGCGCCACAGGCCGCGGATGCCCGGGGTGTGGGCGACGGCGGCGACGGCTGCTCGGTCTGATGCGTCGTGGTGGTCGCCGCTGTTGAGTTCGCCGGCAGGCTGTTGCGCGGTGAACGTGTGGGTGATGTGGAGGGCGGTTTCGGCGGAGAGGGGAGGCAGGTCGTCCAGTGGTGAGGAGTCGAGGCCGTCCGCTTCCAGGAGTTCGGCTACGAGATCCTCGTCGGGTTCGGACAGCGCCGTGGCTTCCGCTACGACAGTGTGACCAAGGTCGGCGGCGAAGGCTGTGCGGTCGTTGGCGGCGAGGAGTGCGCGGAGTCGAGTGAGGGCGGCGTCGGGCAGGCGGCCGGCGAGGTTGAGCAGCAGTCGGTGGGCGTCGTTCTTCCAGTGGGGGCGTACGTCGAGGATGAGGCCGGGTTGCCCGGGGGTGGTGGGGGCGGGTGGGGGGTCAGTGGGGGTGTGGCGGGTTCCGGTGTTCACGGCTGTCCTGGTTCGGCGGGTCGGAGGAATGCCCAGTGGGTGCCGGGGTCTGGGTAGTCGGGCAGGACGGTGTCGACGGTGTACGCGTCCGAGAGAGGGACGACGAGTTCGCCGTCGGCCTCATGGGTTCCACCGAGCAGCCCGAGGTCGTAGCCAGCGCCGTCGGGGAACGCCAGCACGATCGAGTGCGCGAACATGGCTTGGTCGGGGGGCGTGGCAAGGCCGAAGGTAGGGCCGGCTACGCGAAGCCATTCTTCAACGGTCTGGGTGGTGTCCATGTCCGGGAGCTGTGACAGGACGGCGTAGACGGGGTGCGGCACGCGGGCATGGGAAACCTGGACGGATGTCAGCAGTCCGGCGGAGATCGCTGCATTGATCTCCTGCCAGCGGCGTTGTTGTGGGGTGGGGATCGTTTGGTCTGTGTGGGGTGGGGCGGTCTGCGGGGAAACGACCGGCGTCGGCAGGTCCGGTTCGGTGGTTCGTGCGGTGCGGGAGTGTCCTGCGTGCATCCATTGGAGGATGAGGTCGGTCTCCACCAGGTCTCCCGTGGGCTGGCTTGTGAGGGCACCGTCGCTCCGGAGTTCGCGCAACGCCGAGCGCAGGGCATCCAGGGGGTGCGCCTGCGGGTGTCGGGCCGCAAACTGTTTTACGGCCTGGATGAGCGCCGTCCGCTCGTCGTCCGGAAGGCGATCGACGTTGAGCCTCCTCTCGGTCAACCATGTGTGCACTGTCCCGGGGTTGATGGTCCATCCAGGGATGGCAGGTGGGATGTCGCTGTGTGTGCGCGCGCTGTGCACCGCCAGCCAGCCAAGTGCAGGCAGGTCGTTCGTGCCGCGATGGGCGGCGGCGTCGATCACCCACTGGGCGAGTCTCTGCCGTTCCTCAACCGTCAGGGCGGCGGCTTGCACATTCGCGCCACGCAGCCAGCGCTTCACGACGCCGGGCGGCAGGGTGTCGCCCGTCACCTCGGCGGGGATCCTTCCCTGGCCGTGGAGGCTTCGCAGGGCGAGAGCTCCGATGTCACGGTAGTTGAATGCCTGTCCAGTGACAGCAATGTGCCGTGCCTGTTCCTTGAGTGCCGTGTGGTGCTCCGGTGTCAGGAGCCATGTCGACACGGTGGTGTGGCCGGCGGTGTCCGCGGCCTCGGTGGCCCACTGCCGGGCGGTACGTGCGTCGATGTGGTCGCCGGGTGGGAGGGGCACACCGACGGCTCTTGCCTCGGCGACAGCGCGGATCCGTGCGTCCGGGACGTCCGCTTGGCGGAGCCGGAGGTAGCGGTGTCGGAGGTCTTCGACGGCCGACTCCCCCAGGGCTCTCATGTCGATGGTCTGGTCAATGGCGTTTCTCGCAGCGGCAGTGTCGATGCGGGCCACCGTGCGAGGTGCGGGCCGCTGGCTGTCGCCCTGCCGGGGCTGCGGGGCGGGCGGTTCCTGCTGGCCGCCGCCCGGCGGTGAGGACGGCGCCTGATCGGCCGGGGCGGGGTGCGACGGGAGGGCCGGGGCTGTGCTGTCGATCCAGGCCAGGAACTCTTGGAGCAGGGGCTGGTTGTCGGTGGGCACGGGTTCCTGGAACGTTCGGCCAGCGGTGGCGGGGGACGCGGGAGATGGGTCTGCGGCTGCTTGTACGGTGTCGCGGTGGGCGGCGGGCGGTCGCGAGGCCGGGCCTGCCACCGGTTCCGGCCCCTCGTGTGCCGGGGCCTGCGATGTGTCTGCGGCGGCCCACGTCCGGGCCGTGCTCGCTGCGATGACGTCGCCGGGAACCGAGGGCGGGATGACGCCGGCGGCCCTTGCCTCGGCAACGGCGCGGATCCGTGCGTCCGGAACGCCCTGACGCCGCAGGCGGAGGTACCGCTGTCTGAGATCCTCCCCGGCTTGTCCCTTTCCGCGGAGCTGCGCCAGGGCGAGCGACTGCCCGAGTGCGGATTCCACAAGGTCGCCGTGGACGAACGGCGGTCCGCCGGGCGCGGGAATGTGCCCGCTATCGATCAGCCGTTTCGCGGCTAGGCGGGCGACGGTATTTGGTCGGTGTTCCCCGCTGGCCCGGATGTCGCGGATCGTCTGGCGCAGGAGTTGCCGGGCGTGTGCCGACAGGGTGCCCGGGCGCAGGGCGTGGCGTTTGTCCGAGCGGATCGCCCAGTGGGTGGCCGGGCGGGGGTGGTCGGTCTGGGCGGGTGGGCGTGCGCCGCCGCCGCCTCCGCGCGGCGGGCCGTAGTGGTGTTCGCGGGTGAGGCTTCGGGCCAGTCGGTGGGCCTGGTCCTTGCCGCGGGTCAGCAAGGTGTGCGTGACCGCTTCCAGGACGAGTCGTTCGACGTGCCCGGTGTGGTCGGTGAAGCCTTCGGCGCCGGGCATGGGCAGGGTGCCGTAAAGACGGATGATGCCGCTGGCCAAGATGTAGTCGGCGCGCTCCGGGAGCGGCACGGGGATATCTTCCTCGATCGACGTGTCCGGCCGGGGACGGGGCGTGGTCAGCGCGGCTTCGTGTTCGGTGGCCAGGTCTCCCGCAAGACGGTCCGCCGCCGCGGGGCCGGCCCGGTGAAGGGTGTGGGCGACGCGCAGCACGGTGCCGTTGGTGACGGGGCCTGGTTGCAGGGGGGCGGGCAGGTGGTTCTCGATGATGGGCCGGGCCTGTTCGAGGAGCTTCTCTGCGGCCTCGGCCGGGAGCTTGCCGATGCGGCTCTCGATGTATGAGAGGTCGTGTTGCGGCGTGCGGGGCCCGGTCGCGGCGGGGGGCTGTG
This sequence comes from Kitasatospora sp. NPDC059571, assembly GCF_042735675.1. Taxonomy (NCBI): domain Bacteria; kingdom Bacillati; phylum Actinomycetota; class Actinomycetes; order Kitasatosporales; family Streptomycetaceae; genus Kitasatospora; species Kitasatospora sp. NPDC059571. The sequence goes on along the minus strand of NZ_JBHWBW010000016.1, from coordinate 19,771 downwards.
CCGCGGCGCTGCGCAGGTCGGCGATGGTCGTCTCGCCGTGCGGTGTGAGGTCGCGGGCCCGGCGGTAGAGCTCCGCGAGGGGTGGGATGTTGGGGCTGCCGGTCAGGTCGTCGGCGAGGCGGGCCAGGGCCTCCGAGGTGACCGTGGTGGTCTCCCGGTGCCAGGTGTTGTGGGTGTTGTGGGTGTTGTGGGCGCGGGCGAGCCGGGTCAGGTCTGCGAGGTCACGTAGTTCCTGTTGGAGTAGGGGCGGAAGTTGCCAGGCCCGGCCGGGCCGGTCGGGGGGTGTGGGCCAGGCATCGCCGTGGAGGGTGCGGAACAGGTCGCGGGCTTCCAGGAGATCGGGCAGGGCTGAAGGGCTCGTGGGGCGCTGGAGGATGTCGGCGGCGTAGGCCCGCAGACGCTCGGAGCCGTAGGGCTGCTCGGGGCGGGCGGCGGCGGCCTCGTCGAGGAGGGTCGGATAGAGGGTGGCCAGGGGCAGGGTGGCCATCTCCCAGTCGCTCTCCTCGTACGGCGGGGTAAGGCGGTCGGTTTCGACGAGCTGGACCGTCCAGGGGCCGCCAGGGGGTGCGTCGACGGTGAGGATGGCGAACCGCTCGCGGGCGGGGATGTCGGCGGAAAGGCCGGCGGGGAAGCGCACCAGGACCTGCCCGTGCTCGGTGTGCGGTGTCGCCGTCGCGGTGACCGGACCGCCGCCGGCCAGCCACTGGGAGACCGCTGTGGCGGGGGCGGTGCCTTCGGGCGCGTCGACGGCGGTGTAGGGGGTGGCGAGGTCTGCGGCGTGGACGGCGAGCAGGTGCCGAGCCAGCTGGTCGGCGGTGTGGGCGTCCGCGTGGTGGAGTGCGTGGGCGACACGCCCGACGATGTCCTGCACGGTGAACGGCTGCGGCCCGTGGTGGCGGCCGAGCGGGGCGTGGACGCGGTCCTCGATGATCTGGCGGGCCTGTCGGGAAATCTCGTCCAGCCGATCGGGCGTCAACTCGTCCAGCGTTGTTGAGATCTGTTCGGCATCGAGCGCGGCCAGGGTCGTGTGCGTGTCTGCGCCGTGGACAGGCTCAGGGTAGTCGACCCACCGATTGCGTCGGGCAGGTCCGTGCAGCGGCAGTGGTCGGTGACGGGAGTTCTCGTCGGTGTCGGGGTGCTGTTGCCGCGCGTGCTGGCGGGCGGCGGCCCAGTCGACGGAGCCGGTGGGCGCGCTCACCGCGACGCGTGCTGCGGAGGCGAGGCCCCCACCGAAGCGGGTGCCGGGGATCTGCTCGCCGTACTCGTCATCGTGCCGGGTTTCGAGGAAGGCCAGGCCGTCAACGGCCAGGCGGATCGGTTCGCCGTTCCACCCTGCCCAGCGCAGCACGCGCAGCAGGGCGTTGGGGCCGACGTGCAGGGACAGACCGCGGGCGGGCACGGCCAGTTCCACCTGGTCGCGGCCGCCGCGGGCAACCACCAGGAACTCGCCGTCGGCGGCAAAGTCATCCAGTTGCCCGGTGTCCGTGCGGAAGGCGCCGTTGTCGGCCTTGGGCGGGTGGGGCACCAGCGAGACCCCGCCCCGGAAGCGCTGCACGTGGACCTCGCCGGGCCAAATCCCGGCCTGCTCCAGGTCGTCGACGGGCAGTGCGGCCGCAGCCACGAGCACGCCGTGGGCGTCGGTGGTGAAGCGTGCCGGTTCACCGGGGCGGCCCACCCCGCGGTACCAGCCGGCTGCGCTGCCATCGGGGGCGACCGACGCCACCTGGTGCAGCTGCGCCAGGAGACGGGAAGTGGCTGTGCCACCGGCGGCGTACACGTCGGCCTTCAGCAGGTGAGCGAGTTCGTCGATTTCGGTGTGATAGCGGGCGGCGGCGCCGTGGGTCAAGGGGTCGGCTTCGTAGGTGACTGTGCCCTCGGTGGTCACCTGGTGGCGGCCCAGGATCTGGAGGTCGTCGTGGCCGTTCCACAGCGGCAGGCCGCCGCGTGTGCCATCGGCCGGGCGGGCGGGACCGCGCAGGATGCGGGCCAGGGTGGCCGCATCGACCGGCTGCGGTGTGCCGTCACGGCGCAGCAGGGCCATGCTGCCGTCGGGGGTGATCATCACGTCAAGGCGCAGCAGGTCCGGGCCGGGTGGGGCGAGGACGAACGGGCTGACGTCGAGGGTGTGCCCGGCGTCGAGGCCGTGGCGGCGGATCACGTCGAGGTCGGTGAGAGCTGACCGGTCGGTGGCGGTCGCGGCGGAGACCAGGATGCCGTCGCCGGGGAACAGGACGAGGTCGTCGGCGGCATCCGGGTGCTGGTCGTAGGTCAGTCGGCCGTCGTAGAGGGGTGGTGGGGCGTCCGGGGATGGTGCGATCGACTCCCAGAGTGGTTCGCGGCCGGAGTGCGCGGGGTGGACGGGGTCCTGCCAGTCGAGGCCGCTGCCCGGATCCTCGCCGCCGGTGTGGGCGGGGCGGGCGCCGGGGGCGGGTGCGTAGATGCCGACCGGGCGGGAGGGACTGGGGTCCAACGTCACCTGGTAGCCGTCGGGGTAGAGGTAGACAGGCTCGGGCCGGGCCTCTTCCAGGGCCGTGCTCAGTCGGGCGGTCCAGGCCGTGAGCTGTTCGTGGGCGGGGCCGTGTTCGGGGGTGTCGACCAGGAGCCGCACGGGCCGGCCGTCCCAGAGCTGGCGCCGCCAGATGGCATCCCCGGCTCCTGCGTCCTCGGCCGGGAGGGCGGCGTTCTGCATCAGGCCGACGACCTCGGCGGGTTCGGCGGCGCGGAGGGTCCCGTCGTTGAGCCGGGCCTGCGGGACGCCGTCGGGGCCGAGGTGCAGCGTCACGTCGAAGAAGTCGGGGTGGGGGCGGACCGACCGGCCTGGGGTGGCGGGAGCCAGGGCCAGGCCGCTGTCTGCCAGGGCGTAGGAGGGACGGCTGTCGGGGCGGACGAGGCGTCCGTAGATGTCGGTGATGTACGACGGAGCGTGGGGGGGTTCGCCGGGCGGATCGGTGCGATGCCAGGTGCCGGCCTCACCGGACGTCACATCGCGGGCGGTGACGTCGCGGACCGCACCGCGGGGCAGCTGGCCGCGCGCACCGGCCCCAGGTGTGTACAGCATCGCGTGCAGGTCGGCCGCGATCTCTTGACGTAGCCGCTCTTCGGCTTGGGAGTCGTGTCCGTCGCCGGCGTTCTCGCCGACGTTCTTCCACAGGAGCTGAACCGCCTTGCCGGGCTTGTGGCCGTGGGCGCGGATCCAGTCGGCGATCTCGTGCGCGGTGGCCGGGTGCTGCTGGTCTGCGGACAGCCGCACATCGCCGGGGCCCGCGTGCAGCAGACGGGCGAGGAACAGCTCGTGCGGGCGGTCCGCGAGCCTGGTACGCCACCGGTCGATCATGCGGGTGAGGCCGGTGTGATCGCCGTCGCCCAGGACGATGGCCCCGGAAGGGAATTCCAGGGCGTGCGGGGCATCCGGGCCACCGCCCGCGGTCCGAAAACCTTCCGGCAACGGATCCACCCATTCCAGGACTTGCGAGTCGGACAGGGTGAACGGCACCCGCTGTCCGCGCAGCACCGCCAGCTCACGTGCCCATGCGCGGAATCCTGCCTCTCTCGCAGGGGTGCGGGCGTCCACGGCCAGGTAGGCCCGTGAGACATCGCCGTCGGTGAGCATCGGTGCGACGTCGTGGAACGTCTGCGCGGGGAAAGTAAACCCGTCTCCCCACAGCGTGAGCGCGATGGGCCGGCCGTCGGCGTCCAGATCGAGGGGAAGCGTGGAGTGCCCGGTGGGTCCGGTGGCGATGGCCGGCAATGGTTCGAAGTCCGCTCTGGGGTACATCCGTTCGCCGTCGGGGCCGACGACAACGAAACCCGGCTGGTGGAGGCGGCCGTCGATGCCGGTGAGGAAGCGCGAGGAAACCATGCCGGGGGCGAGCGCCTCCTCCCAGCGCGGGCGGCCGGGCCCGGTGAGGGTGTAGTCGCGGTAGCGAGGGTGGACGACGGCGGTGTCCCCCTTCGCAGGCACGAGGATGGGACGGTTGACCACGGCGGCCAGGCGGCGGGCTGCGGTGATGAACGCCGGGTGGTGCTCGGCGGCCACCGGGTGGGTGGGGACGAGTTGGACGGCGCGCGGGCGCGGTCCCGTGGCGCCGGTCAGGGCAGCGATGATCTCCAGTGCGAGATGGCTGGTGTGCAGGGTCACGCGTGTGCCCTGGGGCGTGGGCCGGGTGAACTGGCCATCGGGAGTGACGCCCACAGCCACGGTTACCCGGTCCTGGCGCGGCAGGAGGGGCAGGGTGTGCCCGTCCGGGGTGCGAATCTCGACTGCGCCGGACAACACCACCGGGTAGCGCCGGGGGCGGATCCTTCCGAGCGGGCCCCTGGGGCGCTGGAACGGGACGCCGGGCTCCGCAGCTCCGCGGACGGCGAGAGGCAAGGTCGGGCGCGGCAGCCGGGTGGAGGTGCGGGACTCCTGTACACGGATCGTCTCGGTCAGGCGGTCCAGGCGTCGGCGGTCCCAGTCCGGTGCCGTCTCGGGTGGCAAGGGGTCGTCGAAGCGGACAGCGGGGCCCTCGGCCGGGTGGAAGGATGTCAGGGGAACGTTGCGGTCGGTCGGTGCGCCGGTTCGGATGCCGTCGGCGGGCAGTATCTCCCGCGGTGATCCGAGAGGGTGGTCCTCGGGGAGGCGGACCCGCCGGCTGGTGCGGTCGGCGATCTCCTGGAGCAGGGCCCGGACGGCGGCATGGTCGGCTGAGGGGCTTCCGAGGGGGTCGACCAGCAGGTTTTCGGGGAGATCATCGGGGCGGGCACGGCGGATTCCCCCGACCAGGGCGGCTGCGTCCACGGTGGCCTGGCGCCCCTCGTCGAAGGGGATGAGTGGCCGCCCGTCATCGGTCACATGGAAGGCAACGGTAAGCGCACCCGGCTCGGGATCGGTGTTGCGCACGTGGGTGACCATGGGGTCGTCCTCGGGGAGGAACAGCACGGCGCCGCCCGTGGTGACGGCAGGGGGCACCTCCAGCGCCCGGGGCGGGATGGTCTCGTCGGGGACTGGCTCGGGGCGCAGGCCATCCGCAGAAGCCGCGGACGCCGGCCCGGCGGGCGGCGGAGCCTGATCGGCCTCCGGCCGGGCGCCGGCGGGAGTGGCGATTGTCGAGTCCGGTGCGGGCGGGACGAGGGCGGCGGCGATGTGTGTGAGACCGGAGGCAGAAGGAGAGAGCGGTTCGGCAGCCACGGCGCCCACAGGGTCGGGGTTGCGGGTGGCGGGGCTCCGCTGGGCGCCGAAGTAGTGGCTGGCCAGGTCGGCCGCGGGCCCGGGTCTGTCGGTGTGCAGGAGGTGGGCGATCTCGTGGAAGCGGTGGTCGTCCGGGCCGACAGAGGCGGCCGGATCATGAGCGGCAAGGATCTTCCGCACGTCGGCACGCAGCGCGGCGCGCGTTTCCTCGGGGAGTCCGCTGAGGACCGCGACAGCCTGGCCCGGGACGATGTCGATGGTCTCGCCGGCGCTGCCTGCGCCGCTCGCAGCGGCCGGCTCCGGCGGCATGTCAGCCACGGGGCGAAGGCGGGATGCCCCGGTGGGATCGAGCGCTGCACCGTACTGCTCGGCCGGCGTCAGAGGCCGGGCGGGCGCCGGCTCGGGCGGCATGGGCCGGTCGCTGCGGTCGGCCATGGTCGAGGGCTCCGTCTCGTGCGGCGGCTGCGGTGCACGGGCGACGCCCGGGGCGGCGTAGCCCTCGGCAAGTGCCCGGGCCGCGTCGCGGCCGCCCTGGTGCAGTGGATGGTCGATACGGGTGAGCGGTTCGTGCTCGGGCACGGCAGTGTCGTCAGGCCCCAGAGTGGCGGTGATGTCGGGGCCTTGGGCAGGGAGAGGTCGAAGCTCGGCGGATCCGCCCTCCTCTGGGGCACGTGCCGCGGGGGCTGCCGAACCGTGGTCGGCAACGACGTCTGCCGGGGTTCGGTCATGCTGTGTGTCGCTAACGCCGCTTGTGCTTGGCACCGGCTCAGGGGCCATCGGCTGCGGCGGCACCGGGGTGGGCCCGTCGTCCGCTGGCTTCCCACCGGCCTCTGCTTCCATCGGCGGCGGCGTGGGCGGCTGGTGTTCGGCGTTGGCGTGTGTCCCGGGAGCCGCAGGGTCGGGCGCCGGGACGGCATCTCGAAGGTCGAGGAAGAGCTGCTTGTGTTCGGCAGGCACCCAGACGCTGACACGGCGGTGTACGTCCTCGAAGTACTCGCGGGCTTTCGGGTTGTACGCGTAGGGGTTGAGCCAGGCGGTGGGGTTCCACCACAGGTCCGGATTCTGCGGTGTGAGTGCGACCTTCCAGACCACGTCGAAGTGGAGCAGCGACATGTCTCTGCCGGTGGTCTTCACACCGCCGCTGTGCTTGTGCTCGGAGCCTGTCGCGGCCGACCCGGTGTTCCACTGCAGATAGTCCGCTCCGACCATGGGGCCGGCATTGTCGTCCGTGGCGTACGGGTGGCCCGGCAACTGCAGCCCCAGCATCTGCCAGTTGCCCAGGTACCAGCCGCCGAGCGCCTCCGTGTCCGCTGTGGCTTTCTGGGTGGTGGACGAGAAGGCTGCCGCCATCGTCTCGTGAACGGTGTAGCCGCCGTCCTGGACCCGTGTGATGTCCATGAGAATTTCCAGGTCCGCCGTGAGGGTCGAGAAGCGGCCCGGCAGCTGGATCGGCACAGTGACGCCCGACGTGGTCAGCTGCCGGAAGCGTCCGCCGAGGAACTGGTCGTTCATGACAGCGCCCGCCTGCCGCCGCAGGTTGAGGCGGGGGTTGAACCAGCCCGCGCCCGGAGGCGGGTCGGATATGAAGTTTCGCCAGACGGCGGCGCCGTAGGCGGCTGCGTCCGTCAGGGTGCCGAGGGTGGCGGGGTAGGGCGCGGCCTGGGGCAGGAGCAGCCTGTACACCCGCTGTTCCAGGTCGTCGAGCCCGACGAAGCGCAGGGGCTGGACGAGGTCCAGGAGCCCGCCCGCCTCCGCGTCCAGATGGTCCAGTCGCAGTCCGTTTCGCACCAAGGAGAACGCGGCGTGTGGTTCCAGGGGCCGGCGCTCAATGCCAGGCAGCGCCGGATCCCACCCGGGCTGCCTCGTCGTGGGAACGACAGGCGGTTCTGAGGGCTGTTGCGGCTGTGTGGTGTCCCGTTCAGGGCGGCTCGTCGGCGCGCCGTCGGGCGGCTCGCCGGACGGGCTCGGAGGTGCGGGCGGGGGCTCGACGATGGCCGAGGGATCGCCCTTGCGGTGCAGCATATGGGTGTCGTGCCGGGTGACCAGGACGCTGGTGCGGGCGGGACGGAGATCGAAGGAATCGTGGAGTTGCAGCGCGCCCAGGGTGGCGGCGTCGGCCATGGCCGGGGGTGCGGTCTCCACGGTGACCGTCGCCGACCATGTGACGGTGCGGCTGAACTCTGCGGCGGTCAGTCCTCGGAGGTCCAACGTGGTTCCCAGGCTGCGCTCGTGGCCGGAAGTGAGTGCGGCCTTGCGCGTGGTCTGCCCGTATAGAGTCAGGTTGGCATTCTGGTACCAGCTGTTCACCGTCTTTCCGAACTGGTTGTGGTTGTACCACAGACGCACGGGGTCGACGCCGTGCCGGGCTGCTCTGCGGCTGTACTCACCAATGGATTCCTCGGCTCCGTACCGCTTGCCGATGCGGGTCCATGGCACTCGGCCCTGGTACACGGGGTCACTCAGTTCGGCCTTCAACCGAACCGTGAACGTCCGATTCACCGGCACGAATGTCGGTACGTCCAGCCCGAGTCGGCTCAGCACCAGATGTACCCGGCCGGCCACCGGCACGGTGATCTCGTGGCCGTGGAGCATCAGGTCCATGGCAGCCGCCGTGTTCCACTGGCCGAGCACTGATGAGACCTTCTCGGTCACGGCGTGCGCGGCGGCTTGCCCGTACCTCTCCCCGACGTGCGCTTCGACCGCGTCGACAAGGATCCCGCTGTCCGGGGCCTGTTTGATCGACTCGCCTTGGAGGCTGCCGATCTGGTCCTCGGGAAGCTCGTAGACCTCCGAGAAGTCACGACGCACCTGCGACTGCGCCGGCATCAGGCCGAGGTCGGTCGCTTGAAGCGCCGTCATCACGGCTCGGCCCGAGACGAGCGCCTCGCCGGTGCGCTCCTGGTGGTCATGGCCGTGCGAGAGCCGCGTCTCGTGCCAGGTCCGCACCTTGAAGACATAGCGGACCCTGGCTGTTCCGATCGCCATGGCGCTCATCTCCAGGGTGCTCCTGCCCAGGCTGCCGCCCTCGGAGCGGAACTCTCCTGTGGTGTTCTCCCTTCGGTAGAAGGTCTGTGGTTGGAGCATCAGGCCCCACGGATTGAATTCGGATCCGCCCTCGCCGGCACCGGCCTTGTGCGCGCTGCCGAAAGCCAGGGGAAGGCGGGTACGAAGACCCGCGTAGAAGCCTCGGGTGGTCTCCTTGCCGACTTCGTTGAGGGTGACCGCACCGACGTCGTTGTACATCCCGAGCCCCTCGGGCACGGCCACCGTGCGGATCTGGTCCACCACGGCATGCAGCTCGACTGAGCCCATCGCCTTGTGGCCAGTCACCGAGTCCAAGGCGGACTGGTGTTTGAGCTCACCTTTCCAGACCGTCATCGGCCGTTGCCGGAGCGACGGCATGGCTTGGATCGCCACCGTCAGGTGGGTCTCGATGACGGACCGTGTGTGCGGAGAGAGGCGTGTGAAGCCCAGGTCGTGGAACCGCGCCATGATGTCGTCCAGCAAATTGCCGACGCCGGCCTCCACCCAGATCTCCGGCGGCAGCTGCGTGTTCTCCGCGCGCCGCCATTCCAGCGTTTCGGTGCCAAGCTCCGCCACGTCGTAGGGGACCCAGATTTCCTCACCCGTCATGGGGTCAAGGACCTTCTTGCTGGTGATGTTCGCAGGCACGATCAGCTTGTATTCGGCCTGAACGGGTACCGTCTCATGGATTCCGGAAGGCATAGGCTCCGAGAGCTCCTGCCGTTCCGGGGTTGCACCGGTTCCCGTTCCGGATGCAGGGAGGGTGGTGTCGTCGCCGCGTGGCCGACCCACCCCGAGATCGATCTCCGCTTCGTCGGTCATCACGACCACACCGGCAGGGTCCTCGGGCATCTCAATGACCGTGTGCCCCGGATGCCCGGCACCGTCCGCGGCAGCTGACGCCTCCGACGATCCGGCGTGCGACAGGCCTTGCGACGGCCCGTCGTCGCCGCGTGGCCGACCCACTCCGAGATCGATCTCCGCTTCGTCGGTCATCACGACCACACCGACAGGGTCCTCGGGCATATCAATGACCGTGTGCCCCGGATGCCCGGCACGGTCCGCGACAGCGGATACCTCCGACGATCCGGCGCCCGACAGGCCTAGCGACGGCTCGGGGACGGAACTGACCGAACTGCTCTCGATGGTGGCGGTGAGCACCATCTTCCCCGAGAACTCGACGAGCCCGTCGAGGGCCGCACCCTGGAGGGCCCAGGTCGCCTTTCCCGCGGCGATTCCCTTGGTGTTCACCATGCGGCCGTGCAGCATCGGCCGGAACTCCAGTGCCTCCAAAGGCCCCTGTGACACCTCGCTGATGGAGTAGGTGGCCTGGGGACCGAGCCAGCCTCCGAGGATGGTCACCGCGGCCAGCACGGAGTCCTGTTCCTCGGTACGGCTGATGTCCATCTCGGAGCGCGGCAACCACGCGGACATCTCGGGCCGGCTGTCGACGAGACTTCCGTCGCTCTGCGTCTCGGCGAGTTGCGCACGGATCCGGACGACGATCTCTTCGTGGCCGAGTCCGAAAGCATGCGCCTTGGAGAGGGGGACCGTGTAGCCGTGTTTGGAGATCAGTTGCTCGCCCTTGGCGCGCAGTGTGTCGGGATGGAGTGCCTGGCGGAGCTGGCGCAGATTCGTTCCGGCGAACTTGTTGGCCAGGACGTGGCCGGTGAGGCTGTCGTTCCAGCGCTCCGTCCCTGTCCCGGGTGTCGGCAGGAGTCCGGGGAATCGTTCGTGCAGGTGCTCCTCGACACGGTCGAGGAGGGCATCCGCCCCGTCCAGTTCGGTCAGTCGGTGGAGGCGGCCGAAGTCGAGGCCGATCGCCCCGGTGAGCCTCAGCTCGGGTACTTGCCCGGTGTCGGACGTCGAAATCTGCGGCAACTCGGCCCATTGCGCGGCGTCCTTGTGGAGAGTGCGCAGCCACAGCGGCCCGTCGATCTGCACCACCACCGGTGGGTCCTGCGGCCGGTCGGAACGGCTCAGTTCCGCCTCCACGGCGAACCTGGTGACGGTGGTGGGTTCACCGAAGTAGCGGATTCCGCCGAAGTCGGTCGTCGCGGTGCTCACACCGGTGTGGGCAAGTTCGGCATCGAGCGTGGGCCAGAACCACAGCCACGGCGTGAGGGTGTCCTTCGATCGCACGCCGAAGTTGAGCGCGAAGAGCATCAGGCCAGGGGGGATGTCGATGGAGTCCTCATGGGCGAGCGCCCACTCTGCAACCCGTGTGGCCCGGTCGTCGATATCCATCCACGTGGCGTCGTCCCGCTCGATCACCACCTGTGGCCGGGTCAACCGCACGGTGACGCTGACAGCCGCCGGTGTCCGCCCGGCGTGGTCGCCGAAGACGATGTCATGGCCGTGACCGCGGCTGGCCGACGCGACGATGTTCTTCAGCGCCGTGACGCCGGTGGAGGTGTCGAGGCGCCGACGAGCCGCAGACCCTACCGGCGCCAGGTCGCCTGCGACCCGTTCGATCGCGCGGCGCAGGTGTACCGAGCCTGCGAACGCCTCGACGACCGAGTTGGCGGGGGTCGGCACGGCGACGTGGCGTCCGGTGGCCGGGTCCGGGTTGGCGAACCTGGCGGCCGCCGGAATCGTCTCCACCTGGTCGGAGAGGTGCCGTGCCCCCTGGGCCGCGGCGGCATCGGTGTCGGCCGGCCGCAAGGCTTCACGCGAGGAGAGGATGCTGACCGCGTTCTCCACGGTTGGTGGAGTGTTGTGCCGCACTGGCGACTGCGTCCTCCCGCCGCCCAGCGAACGGAGGAGGCTGACCTTCGGCGGCCCCTCTACCTCTACGTGCACCGTCACGTCGTAGGCGAAGAGAAGTGACTGGTAGGACGAGTTCTTGACCGTCTTGCCTTGACTGGTCTGCACCTTGATGTTGTGCGTCTCCGAGTGTTCCCCTGTCACCATGGTGAAGAAGCCCTTGAACGCCTCCACCGCGTTGAGCTGGAACGGGTCCGATCCTGCTTCGGCCTGGAGGCCGTAGCCGACGTTCAGGTTGACGTCCGCGAAGTATCCGTGACCGCGGGTGCGGCTTCGGAAGTCACTCTTGATGTCCCTGCTGGCGTTTCGGATCTCCAACGCGTCGGACATCTGGCGCCAGCCACCCGGCTTCACCCGCACCCGGACAGCATGGTCTGCCACCTGGACCAAGTAGTGGTCGCCGACCAGCTGTGGTGCATGGCGGAGCAGGAGTTCCGGTGTCGTCTGATCGCTGATCGTCCGTCGGCTCGCGTCGGTGCGCAAATGCTCCGGGAGTGTGCTGAACACCTCTTCCTGGATTGCGAGGACGGTCTGCGGGGAGATCGAGATCGGCACATCGTGGCCCAGGGTCGGGTTCTCGCCGGTCAGGTGCTCCGGCGGCAGGTACTTCAGTTTCGGTTGCCAGTCCTTGGACACGGACGGCAGGTCGTACGGGCGCAGATCAGTTCCGCTGGTTTGCCGGTCGAGTTCCGTGAGCAGTTCCTCGATGTGCTGGCGCGCATCCCGCAGGCGGTTGGTGGACCACGCGAACATGTGCTGTTCATGGTCAGGTAGCGACTGGGGCGCTTCGGCGAGCAGCGGGTCAGCCGACGTAATATGCCCCGTTCCGGCAGTCACGGCAAGCTGCCCTGCGGCGCCCGCATAGGCCGAGGCCAAGCGGACCACGGCCTGCTCCAGCTCCGCCCTCGCCTCCACCCGGGTCCAGCGTCGGCCGTCCTCCCCGGACAGCTGACCGTGCTGCCGGGTCGGGAGCACGGTCAGTCGCGACAGCACCCTGTTGACCTGGGGCAGCAGGGCCTCGTACCACTCGGGCCGTTCCAGGAGCCGGCCCTGCTGGTCGGGCCGAGCCGCCGGCAGGGCTGCAGTGCGGGGCAGCTGTGCGGAACGCCACGCCTCGACTGCGATATAGACCCTGCCCAGCCGACTGCTGATGCTGTCCAGTTCCGCCTGTGTAGCAGCCTTCGCGAGTTCTGCGGTCAGGCCGGTGATCGTCTCATGGAGGTGGGTGCGCGCCTCAAGGCGGTCTGCCGGCACGATCACATCGACCGTGGCGTGCAGTGGCCCGATCATTGCCCCGATCCCGGCGATGGACGTCTCGTCGGCCGGCAGGACATCGTCGGGGGGAAGGTCTGTGGCCGGAACAGCACTCGCTTCCTCCCCGGGGCCGTGCCCGAGGTCATGGGTGTCGCTCGATATCGCGGTGGCACGGTCTTCCCGCGTCCGGCCAGCAGAGATGTCCGCTGCGACAGCGGGGACAGTCGTAGCTGATTCCGCCCGTGGCGTGTGCTTGCTCCGTTCGACCGGGATCTCTGCGGCCGTCGGTGCATGGTCGTGGGGCGGGGACGGCACCGGCTCGGTGGCGGTGTGCGGCCCGGCGGGCTTCGGTGCACCATCCGGCCCGGCGCTGGTCTGCTCTGCCGAGACGTGAGGGGCCAGCGACAGGTGGGTGTCTCGGGTATCGGCCAGTTTCGGCTGGAGCGCGCCTTCAGTGAGGTCTTGCGCGGACGGTCCGGGGACGGCGTCGAGTGGTGTCTCGGTAATAGGGACGAGGTCGGGGCCAAGGGATGCAGTGCCGGGTGGGCGGTCGTGCCGGGCCAGGTCAGTTGAGTCAGTGCCGGGGGAAGGGGTGGTGGCGAGGTCAGCAGTGCGCGGATCCGGCAGAAGCGAGTTGAAGACGCGTCCGATCTGCACGTTGCGGGGAGTCTGCCCGACCGTCTGCCGTGTGAGGGCCTCGAGCGGGCTGGCTACCTCGCGCTCGGGGTGCTCGGGAGCGACGAGTGATCGTGCATCGTGACCGGTCTGGACGTGGGTACGATCAGGGGTTTCTCGATTCCCGTGGGCGATGTTTTCGGGAGTCTGGGACGTGTGCGCGGGGCCTGGCTCCGCAGCGCGCAGCTCTACCGGACCGCCCGCGCCGCTGGCAGGCAGAGCAGGGACCAGGGGTGCCTCCAGGGTGGGAGGGGTCAACGGGAGGAGCGGCTCGGGCGAGGGTGTGGGGTCGGGAAGGCGCGGGCCGAGCCGCTCGGCGTCTTCGGGGTCGGGGTTGCGAGTGGCGGGGCTCTGCTGTGCGCCGCTCGTGGCGGCCGGCACGGCCGGCTCCGGCGGAATGTCGGCCACGGGGCGAAGGCGGGATGCCCCGGTGGGATCGAGCGCTGCACCGTACTGCTCGGCCGGCGTCAGGGGCCGGGCGGACGCCGGCTCCGGCGGCATGGGTCGGTCGCTGCGGTCGGCCATGGTCGGGGGCTCCGTCTCGTGCGGCGGCTGCGGTGCACGGGCGACGCCCGGGGCGGCGTAGCGCTCGGCAAGTGCCCGGGCCGCGTCGCGGCCGCCCTGGTGCAGTTGATGGTCGATACGGGTGAGCGGTTCGTGCTCGGGCACGGCAGTGTTGTCAGGCCCCAGAGTGGCGGTGATGTCGAGGGCTTCGGCCAGCAGGCGGCGGGGAGCGGGGGTGGCGTTGGCCAGGCTGTGAGCGAGGTGGGCGAGGCGTTCACGGTCCGCGAGGTGGGCCAGGGCCTGCGGGCTGCGTTCGGCGTGCGGTGAGGGGGTGCCGGATGCGGCGTGCAGGAGGTCGGCGGCGTCGGCACGGAGACGTGGCGCGGCGGGGCCGCCTTCTTCCAGGGCCCGCACCATGGAAGCCAAATGATCCTTCCAGCGGTCAGTGTCCACAGGCAGGTCCTGGCTGTCGGCGATCGCGGCGGCCTCCGTGGTCAGCTGCCGATACTCTTCGCGGGTGCGGCCGAGGGCATCGGCCTCGATCTGCTCCAGCGGCTTCGGAAGGGTCAGTCGGCGGGCCAGTGGCAAGCCCTGGGCGGCGAGCGTGTCGACGTGGTCGGGGTGGAGGAGGAGTTCGACCGCGTCGTCGAGACGAAAGCGGAACGTACGGGCGTCAGCCCCGTAGCCGATCCGGCCGCGCCTGTTCTCCGACTCCAGGGTGAGGGTGTAGACGACGCCTGCACGTACCTGCAGATAGCGCTGGTCGGGTCGATCGACGTACGTGCCACCGGGTCGGAGGGTGTGGGTGGTGGCGGTGCCGCTGAGGTTCTTGGCGCTGGTGCGGCCGGCGGAGAGGCTGATCGAAGCCGGTGCCAGGGCTGCGGCTTGGGCAGTGGTGCCGACCTGAAGGCCGACACGGACGGACTTGGCCACACTGACGGCGCCCGTCTGCCGGGTCCGCCCGTGTTCCTCCCAGCTGTGTGAGAGCTCAACCCAGTCAAGGCTTCGGGGGTTGAACAGTCGCGCGCGGATTCTGATCCGTCCCCGGGTGTCGGTCAGGGGACCCCCAGGACGGGCAAGTTCCGGTGACAGGTAGCCCTCACTGGTCAGGGCCCGAGCGAGGAAGCCGCGGGCGAGCGGCTCTGACAACAGGTCGCGCAGGGCCTCCTCGGAGCCGGTGCCCCATTCGGCGAGGAGTCCGGGTCCGCTGTAGCGGGGCAGCGTCTGCCCAGCGGGGCGGGCGAGCAGGCGCAACAGTTGCCGGTGCATTTCGCCGAGCGCGTCGGGGTCGATCGCGGTGAGGACCGCGTCGCGGGCGCCGAGTGCCCGGGGGTCGAGCGGGAAGGGTTCGACCCAGGCCTGGGGCTCGGGGTGGCCCTGCACCGGGAACAGGCCGGGCATCTGGTAGCCGGGGTCGTTCAGATAAGTGATACGGGGGTTTCGGGGGATGTTGCGTCCAGCGGCGGAGGGGCCGATGAGGGTGTGCGGGACGGCGACCTGCTGGTGGACGACGAGTTCACGGGTATCGTCGGGTGTCGGGTCGTCGGCGCGGTGCAAGGCGGCGCGGATCCGGTCGGGTAGGCCGCCGAGAAGCCGGTTGACCGCGACGGGGCTCGGCTGGACGACCCGCTTGACTGCGACGGTCAGAGTCAGGTCCTGGCCGTAGAGGTGGGCACCGGGCTGGAACATGACGAGGTCGAGGTTGCTGGCGATCTCGGTGCGGGCGGCGGAGGTGGTACGGGTGCGGCTCGTGGACGCGGCCATGCTCTGGCCCTGCTCGCTCAGAGGGCCATGGACGGGATCCATCTCTCCGCCGGGACCGAGTGAAACGTTGCCGGTCGCGGAGTCGGTGCGGGTGGCGATCTCCCAGTCGTGGATGTCGTGGTAACCGCTGGTGGACATGGCAGGGCGGAACTCCTCGTGGCGGCCCTTTCCGGGTTCGCGCGCGTGGATCAGGACGTACCAGGGAGCATCCGGGCCCTGCGGGGTCAGGCGCAGTCCGGTGCTGCGCAGTTGGGGCATGAAGGCGCGCAGGGACTCCGGGCTGAGCAATTGGTGCAGGGGCAGGGCGATGCGGCTGGCCGTAATCAGTTTCAGACCGGAGCGGAGCTCGGCGGCGCTTGTGTGCTGCAGGGCGGGGACCTTGCGGTGCAGCAGGTCGAGGACGATGTCCACGAGGGGGTTGTGGCCAGGATCGTGCGCGAGGTGAGTGGGGATGAAGGTGATCCGGCGGGGCGCTGCACTCAAAGGCATGGCTGCAGGGTCGATCGAGTAGGGGACGCCGGGCGGCGGCGGAGAGGCCTGCGAGGAGATGCGGCGCAGGAACTCCAGTCCCTGGGGGACGAGGATCTGGGTGTGGGCGGATTCCGTGCGGCTGCGGCCGAAGGTGTTTTCCCGCCAGTGTTCGACCTCCACGGTGTAGACGATGTCGGCGAGGCGGTGTTCGTAGTCGGCGGGTCCGTCGATCTGCATGGTGCCGGTGGTGACCTTGTGCAGTCGGTCGGTTTCGGCGGCGGGGCCACGACTGTAGCCGGAGCCGCCGTCGGGGGTGGTGCTGCCGTGCGGGCTGCCGGGACTGGCGGCACTGATCGGTATGCCGAGGCTGAGGTCGGCACTGCCGGAGTGGGTGCGAGCGGTGTTGTGTCCGTCCGAGACTGCGGGGGTGGTCTCGGCGAATTCGAGCCGGCCGGAAGAGACCGGCTTCGAGACCGGCTGGGACCGGGCAAGGGAGGCGGTGATCCGTACCACCGCGATCTTGTCGTGGAGGCGGCCGTCCGTGTGGCGGATCTCAATCTGGGTGCCGCCGGCGCGATCGCCGTGCTGGAACAGGGTGATCAGGCGTGTGGTGTCGGTCAGCCGGTCCGCCAGGAGGGCTATGTCGGCCGGGGGCACGGCTTCGGCGTCCTCCAGCATGGAGGCGAGAGCCTTGGCGAGTTCAGGCGGAGTGATCAGGTCGAGAAGCATGTCCTCGGACTCGAGGTGCTCTCGTGTCTGCTCGGGGCGGGTGTCCGGGTTCGGGGAGTGGCTGGTGTGGGCCGGGTCGGGGGGTGTGAACAGCAGGGCCTGAGGCACCCAGTAGGACATGCGGGCGCCGCGGACGACCGCGGTCCGGGTGTTCGGTGTGGGCGTGTTGCGCAGGGCCCAAGGCAGGGCGTCCCGCACCAGAGGTAGCGGTCCGGCGTCGGCGTTACCGCGGGCGGCGGCCAGGCCGGACGGGTCGTGCAGGGTGACCGAGATCTCGAAGTCAGTGGTGTAGTCGAAGTGACGGCTGGGGCCGTTCAGGAGGGGGCTTCCGGAGTTGACGGAGACCAGGTCGCCGGTTCCGACGGTCTGATCAGAGGTGCGGCCGAATGAGTAGCCGCCGGTGATACCGAAAGTGCCCAGCCTGCCTCGGGTCAGGGTGCTGAGGCCGACGTTGAAGGCGACGTCGATGCCCACCTTGACGGACAACGACATGGTGTCGGCGTGGTTGGTCTGGTGCAGCGCGGCGCGGACGAGATTGACCGAGCGCGTGCTGGTGCTGGTCGACAGCAGGTCGCCAACACGTCTGGCGGTGACGGCGACGTCGGCGGCGGAACCGTCGGGCAGGGCGATACGGCGCAGCAGCGGGCGGTCGGCGGTGGCGAGCCGGTAGGACTGGGCGTTGAGGCCGTCCAAGGAGAAGTCGGCGGCCACCTGGCGGTGCAGTTGGTGTTCGTCGAGGGGACTGAACGGAGCGAGGCTGCGGGCGGCTCGGGCGGCGGCGATCAAGTCGAGGACCGTAGGTCCGATGTCGCGCGCGGCGCCGTGGAACACGATGAAGGCGGGACCGGTGCCCCTGCCCTCGCGGATCGCCGGGGGCAACAGGGCGGCCTCGTGGTCTGCGACGGGCGGCTTGGCAGGGGGGCGGGCCGGTTCCTGTGCCGCGGCGAGTGCGCTTTCGAACGCGGCCGATTGCTCCAACGGAACCCGCAGGTGAACCCGGACATCGTGGTGGACCTCATCGGCGACGCCCGGGAGGTCAGAGCGGAGCGGGACGGTCAGGCGCAGGTCGACCTCGTAGTCGGTGCTGGGGCCGTGGCTGGTGAGCTTCTGCCAGCGGGTGCCGGACTGGGAGGTGTTCATGTCGCGGCTGAGGGGAGTACCGAAGCCGACGTGGGGGTTCAGTCCCAAGCCGTAGGCGGCTCCCGAGCCGAAGGTGAAGATCGGGCCGACCTTGACCGCCAATGCGATGTTCCAGTCTCCGGGAACGCTGCGGGTGGGGCCATCCCAGTGGTAGTTGCGGTACTGCTCCCATGTGTCGCTGTCCAGGGCCGGGCCTTCGAGGCGGCGGGCGGCGTGTAGGTGGGAGCGCAGTACGACGCCGAGTGTGTGCTTGCCCACCTGGATGGTCTCGGAGGCGTGCCCCATGCCGGCCAGGTGGGAGAAGTGGTGTTGCTGGGTACGCTCGGCCAGGAACTGCTGCAGTTGCCGCCAGGGGCGGCTTCCGGGCTCAATGGCCCCGGCAGGGAGGCGGTCGAGGATCTTGCCATGTAGTGCTTCCAGGCCGTCGACCATCTCAGGGGTGGTGGCGTGCTCCCACAGGGCATCGTCGAGCAGCCCCTGGATCCGCGGACTGTGGCCGCGGCCGGGTGCGGGGCGGATGAGTTCGGTGCCCGGTCGGGAGCGTGGTGCCAGGCCGTCGACAGCGGCCGGTGCGCGCGGGACGCGGCTCTCGGGGACGGCGATCACCACGCCTCGGGTGAGATGCGAGTGGACCGGTTCGCTTACGGCGTCTCCTTCCTGGTGGATCGTCACCTTGACCTGGGCATAGGGGTAACGGAAGTACACGGCATCGCCGGTCGGCGCGGTCCGCCGGTGCTGGGCGACCGTCAGCTGGCTGTGGCCCAAACTGCGGCCGCCACTGCCTCCCGTCGTCAGGCCCACGGAGACGCCGGGGAAGGCTTTTTGCGCTGTGACGGAGGCGTCCCACGTGACGGTCTTCTTGCTGCTGTGGCCGCCTCGGATGTCGGCCTCCGGGTCCCAGGGCACGCCTGTCTTCTCTCCACGGTCGCCCGCGGCCGCAGCGGAGATCTCGCGTACGCCGCGGTCCGGCAGGACGAGTTCGACGGTGGCCCGGTAGACGCGCTGCGGTGCCTTCCCCTCAGCCGGCAGGGTCACTTGGACGGTGTCTCCGCCGTGCAGGAGCCAGTCGGCCCATTCCTGGTCTCCCAGCTCTCGACGGCTGGTGTCCAGGCGGTCCTGAATGAGGCCGGCGAGGTCCGGGGGGTGGCTGTCGCTGCGGACGACGGCACGCAGGATCTCGACGACGCGAGTATGGACTTCGCCGAGGTTGACGATCCGGCCGGCGGGGCCGAGCCGTTGACCGCGGGCCAGGCTGGAGGGCAGTGCGCGGACCAGCGGGACGGAGACATCGTCACTCAGGGAGTGCCGGTCGATGGTGGTCCGCAGGTGGCTGCCGGCGTCCGAAACACCGTCGTGGTCGGCTGGGGACGTGGAGCGTCCGCGGACGGCATCGGGCGGCGGCGACGGCAGATCGCCATCCGGGAGAGCGGTGGCCGCGGCCGGAGTCGAAACGTCGGCGGCGCCAGTGTGCCGTGGGGCGTCGAAACGGGCATTGGTGATCTCCTCGGTCTCGGTGATGTCGCGGGTCGGCTCCAGGGTCCGCGTGCCTGGCGTGAACTCGCGCCAGGTGGGACCGGGTGTCTCTGTGCCCCCGGACGGGTGGTGCGGGACCAGCGCCGACTCGGTGGGTTCCCCCTCTCGGGGCATGGGGCGCAGGGTTCCATCTGCTGTCGGGGCCCAGGCTCCTTCGGCGACACGCAGGCGCAGACCGTGGGTGTCGGCGAGGTGCTGGAGCCTGTGGGTGACCGCATCGAACAGAGCATCGCCGGGGTGCGCCGACAGCAGGGTGTCGGTGGCGGGATGGGACAGGACCAGGTGCACCCGGGCGGGGGTACCGGGGCCGGCCGCGAGGGCGCCGAGTACCCCGTCAAGGTCGCGCTGGGTCGCGGGGAGAGCCGGATCGGCGGTGACCACTACGGCGGGGCCGTCGCGGTGTGGGAGGAGAGCTCCCATGTCGGCCGCGCCAGGCATGCCCATGTGCAGTGTCGAGGCAAGGTCTCCGGCAGAAGCGTCCAACCAGATTCCCGCGGGAATCGCGCGGACCTGCCCGGAAAGGGACTGCTCGAATGTGTGGACGGCGGAATCGACGGAACTCTGCCAGGCGGGGGCTGGGAATAGCGCACCCTCACTGCGTGCGGTCCGGTCCGGTCCGAACGACAGCCAGCGACCGCCTTCGACAAGCTGCTCGCCGCCGTCGAGGACGGTGACCCGTCCCTCCGGGGCGTGGAGTTCGACCCCATGGCGGTCGGCGAGGGCCTGGAGGAACGCGGTGCT
>NZ_JBHWBW010000015.1:12154-36616 GCF_042735675.1 Kitasatospora sp. NPDC059571 | reverse complement strand
AGGTCGTGAGAGCCGGGCCCGCGCTTCATGCCTCCGGGAGTGCGATCACCGTGCGACCGGCCGGGTCAGCGCTGCAGGGTGAGCAGGCCCGGTCGGTACGGCAGCTGGATGTACGAGGTGCCCGACGGGACGTTGGGGGACAGGCCCTGGTAGAGCATCTGCAGGTTGCAGGGGTCGACGGTCATGGTCTGGTCGGGGTTGTTGCGGACCAGGTCACCGTGGCTGATGTCGTTGGTCCAGGTGGCGCCGCTGTTGGCCTTGCCGGCGAAGGGGTTGGCCTCGGTGGCGGCCTGCGCGGTCCACGGACCGATCAGGCTGGTGGCGGTGAACGAGCGGAAGTAGCGGTTCTCGGCCGCGCCGCGCGCCTCGACGATCATGAGGTACTGGTTCTGGCCCTGGACCTTGTAGACCTGCGGCGCTTCGAACAGGTTCTTCACCGTGTCGCTCATGACCGTGGTGTACGAGGAGCCGAAGCTGCCCGGGAAGTTCCCGATCGGCATGGTCGACTTGTAGATCGAGCCGTTGTCACCGGCGAAGAACAGGTACATGTTCTGGTCGTCGGCGATCAGGGTCGGGTCGATCGGGCCGCCGGTGGGGAGACTGCCGGTGAACAGCGGCTGCGGCGCGGACCAGCCGTTGGGGTTGGTCGGGTCGCTGGTCGTGCGGTAGGTGAAGGGCCAGGCGGTACCCCATCCCAGCGAGGCCAGCACCCAGGTGTTCTTGGGCGCGAAGTAGAACAGCTGGGGCGCCACCGCGGACGAGGGCATGGCGATCTGGGCGGCCGAGGCCATGTCCGACCAGTTCGTGAAGGGCGAGAACCCCATCGACTTCCAGTTCAACCCGTCGGAGAAGGTCGCGTAGACCAGGTGCTTGCCGTTGTAGACGGTGTCGGTGAAGTCCTTCAGCGCTGCCCAGCCGTTGGCCGGCTGCGCCAGCGCGCCCGTCGAGCTCCACCGGTACGTCGACGGAAGAGCACACGTGGTGCCCGTCCCGGACAGACCGGTCCACTGCTGGTTGCTGCCGCCGCTGCAGTTCCAGAGCTGCACCGCCGTGCCGTTGGCCGTGCCGGCGCCCGAGACGTCCAGGCACAACCCGGACTCCACGCCGACCACAGAGCCGTCGGCGTTCACCCGCCACTGCTGGTTGGCACCGCCGGTGCAGGACCAGATCTCCACCTTGGTCCCGGCCGCAGTGGCGTGGCCCGGAACGTCCAGGCACATGTTGCCGTACACGGTCAGCTGGTTGGCGGACGTCAGCGTCCACTGCTGGTTCGTCCCGCCCGTGCAGTCCCAGATCTGCAGGAACGTGCCGCCGGTCTGGCTGGCGTTCGGCACGTCGAGACACCGGCCGGAGCCCGTACCGCGCAGGGCGCCGGTGGTGGCGGCGTGCGCCGCCGGGTTGGCGACGAGCACCGCCGCCATCGCCACCACGGCCGCGACCATGGCGGTGAGCACCACGGGCAGTGGCCTGCGGTGGGAACTTTGCCTGTGCATTGATATCTCCTACGGGGTGGGATGGAGCTGTCACCCGGTGGTGCCGGTGGGGCGGGTGACGTTGAGGCGCGCCTCGACGCGTCGCGGCGAGGCCGGACAGTGCGGCCAGGAGGAGGACCCGGGGCCGGAAATGTTAGCGCTAACAATTCAGGCCGAGAGTGAACGCTCCTGGTGGGAGGAGGACGGTTTCCGGGTGTGAGCGGAGTCAATACCCGCCCAGCCGGGCACGTCAAGATGGCTGCAGCGACTTTCCCGACCGGGAACGGCAACACGCCGGAAACGCGTGAGTGACCGTCAATACCGCTACGTGGGCGAACCGGCCCGCGATCGGGCAGGGGATGTCCGCAGGCAGCCGCGGAGTGGACCCACTTCTCCAAGTCTGCCCACGGCCAAGGCGGTTGAGCAGCCTCGCGGATCCGTGACCGCCGCCACGCCCGCGAACGCTCCCCGCAGCGCTCACCGCTGCGGCACGGCATCCGGTCGAGGGAGAGCCGCCGCGGCCGGACCGGCTTCGACGCCGGGCTGCTGCTCGCCGGCACCGAAGGCTTCGGCTTCCGGCACGGCGAGGTCTGGGCCGTCCATCCCGCCTGGAGCGGCAATCACGTCCTGTATGCGGAGCGGCTGGCCGACGGGACGACGGTCCTCGGCGGCGGCGAACTGCTGGACGCGGGTGAGATCCGGTTGGAGGAGGGCGAGTCCTACCGGACCCCGTGGGTGTACTTCGCGGCATCCGGCACGGGGCTGGACGGGATCAGCCGAGGATTCCACGACATGCTCCGAGCCCGCCCGCAGCACCCGACCACGGCCCGGCCGGTCACCCTGAACATCTGGGAGGCGGTCTACTTCGACCACGACCCCGAGCGGTTGAGCCCCTTCGCCCGGACCGCCGCGGAGGTCGGCGTGGAGCGGTTCGTCGTGGACGACGGCTGGTTCCGGCACCGCCGCCACGACCGGGCCGGCCTGGTGACTGGTACGTCGACGAGACGGTGTGGCCCGAGGGGCTCCGCCCGTTCGCCGACCACGTCCACGGGCTCGGCATGCAGTTCGGCCTCTGGTTCGAGCCCGAGATGGTCAACCCCGACTCCGACCTGGCCCGCGCCCACCCCGACTGGTTCCTCGCCGACCCCGAGCGCCTCCCGTTCGAGCAGCGCAGCCAAGCACGTCCTGGACGTCGCGCACCCCGACGCCTACGCCTACCTGCTGGAGCGGATCAGCACCCTGGTCGGGGACGTGGGCATCGACTACATCAAGTGGGACCACAACCGCGACCTCGCCGACGCCGTCCACGACGGCCGGCCCGGCGTGCACGCGCAGACGACGGCGGTCTACCGGCTGCTGGACGAACTGCGCGCCCGCCATCCCGGTCTGGAGATCGAGTCCTGCTCCTCCGGCGGCGCCCGCGCCGATCTCGGCATCCTCGAGCGCACCGACCGGATCTGGGGATCGGACAACATCGACCCGATCGAACGCCAGGCCGTCCAGCGCTGGACCGGCCTGCTCCTGCCGCTCGAACTGATCGGCTCCCACGTCGGCTCCGCCCCCGCCCACATCAGCCACCGCGACACCGCACTGGCCTTCCGCTGCGCCACCGCCCTGTTCGGGCACGCCGGCATCGAATCGGACATCTCGACCTGGTCGAAGGACGACCTGACCGCGCTCACCTCGTGGGTCGGGGCCTACAAGCACCTGCGGCCGCTGCTCCACGGCGGCGACGTCGTCCGCACCGACCGCCCCGACCCGGCCGCCTGGGTCCACGGCGTCGTATCGCGGGACCGCTCCCACGCCGTCTTCGCCTACGTCCAGCTGGGCACCTCCGTCGCCGAGAACGGCGCGCCCGTACGCCTCCCGGGTCTGGAGCCCGACACCCGCTACTCCCTGCGGGTGCGCCCCGAGCTCTCCTCCCCCGAGCACACCTGGCCCGCCTGGGCGAAGCGGGCGACCGCCCTCACCATGACCGGCCGGTACCTGGCCCGGGTCGGCCTGGCCGCCCCGAACACGGCCAACCGCCCCGGCCACGCGCTGGTGGTCGAAGCCCAGGCGCAACCCCCGGCCGCTCGAACGTCGTGAACCCCCGCAGGGCGCCCCGCACCCGCCTCGACGAACCCGTGCCGAGCCGATGGTCGGTCATTCCTCGGTCGGGCCGAGGTCGGGCTGCTCGCGCAGCTCTACCGTGCGGTCGAGACTCGTGGCGTGCAGTTCGAGCACGGTGATCTCGTTCGGCCCCGGGCGCAGGACGGGGCCGGGTACGAACAGGGAGCGCTGGGGGCCGCGGGACCAGTGGCGGCCGAGGTGGAAGCCGTTGATCCAGACGTTGCCCTTGGTCCAGCCGGGCAGGTGGACGAAGGTGTCGGCCGGTTCCTCGACGTCGAAGGTGCCCCGGTGGAAGACCGGCCCGACGGCGGGACCCTCGGCGGGTGCGAAGGCGAGGCCGCTGAGGTCGGTCAGGGGCAGCGGGCGGTTGGCCCAGCCCGTCAGTTCGGCGCCGTTGAGCCGGACGGGGCCGAGCAGGCCCTTGCGGTCGTGCATTCCTTGGCCGTAGTTCACGCGGCCCTGGTTCTCCACCAGGACGCGCAGCACGCTGCCGGCCGCGGGGGCGGTGAACGCGATGGCCCGTTCGTGGTTCTCCCGTTCGACCACACCGATGGGCTGCCCGTCGACGAAGACCTGGGCGCGGTCGCGGACGCCGTCCAGTTCCAGCAGCGCGGGGCCGCCGGTCGGCAGGGTCGCCTCGTAGAGGACGTAGCCGAAGTCCTGCTGCAACTGCTCCATGGTGAGCGGGTGTTCGGACTTCACTGCACTGCCGAGTGCAGACAGGCCGGTGAACAGCGGTGCGGTGTCGGTGAGCGTCACCCTGGCCGCGGGGAGCATGGGCGCGGGGGCTGGCAGCGGCTCGGCCGGGACCGGGGCGTACTTGCCGATGACGTCGCGGAAGGCATGGTACTTCGGGGTCGGGTCGCCGGCCTCGTCGAGCGGGGAGTCGTAGTCGTAAGAGCCGACGGTGGGGCGGAACGTGTGTTTGTCGTTGGCGCCGTTGGCGAAGCCGAAGCTGGTGCCGCCGTGGAACATGTAGAGGTTGACGGAGGCACCGGTGGCCAGCAGCTCGTCCAACTCCTGCGCGGCGGCCTCCGGTTCGCGGACGACGTGGTGGCCGCCCCAGCGGTCGAACCAGCCGATCCAGAATTCGGTGCACATCAGCGGGCCGTTCGGCTGGTGGGCGCGCAGCGCGGCCAGGCCCTGGCGGGCGCGGCTGCCGAAGTTGGCGGTGGCCAGGACGCCGGGCAGGCTGCCGCGGGCGAGGTCGGCGGGCTGGTCGCAGGTGAACAGCGGAACATCGACGCCAAGGCTGCGCAGCAGAACGGCGAGGAGGGCGAGGTGCGCGGTGTCGTCGCTGTAGGCGCCGAACTCGTTCTCCACCTGCACCGCGAGGACCGGCCCGCCGCGCGTGGCCAGCCGGTCCAGCAGCGGCGGGAGCAACTGCTGGAAGTAGGCGTCCACGGCGGCGAGGTACACCGGGTCCTGGCTGCGCAGCCGGATGCCGGGTTCGGCGAGCAGCCAGGACGGCAGGCCGCCGCCCTCCCACTCGGCGCAGATGTACGGGCCGGGGCGCAGCAGGACGTGGAGGCCCTCGGCGGCGGCCAGGTCGAGGAAGCGCGGCAGGTCGAGTCCGGCGTCGAGCCGGAAGGCGTCGGGTCGGGGCTGGTGGAGGTTCCAGGGGACGTACGTCTCGACGGTGTTGAGGCCCATCAGGCGGGCTTTGCGCAACCGGTCGGCCCAGTGGTCGGGGTGGATGCGGAAGTAGTGCAGGCCGCCGGAGATGATGCGGAAGGGCTCGCCGTCGAGGGTGAAATCGTCGCCGTCGATCTGGAGGACGGGCATGGTGGGGCTCCTGAGGAAGGGTGGCCGCAGCGAGGGGCCGGTTCCACCGGAGGGCATCCGAGGGGAACCGGCCGCACCGCGTGCCGCGGTCGTCGTGTTTAGGGTGGTGTGCAGGGCCGTCACAGCCCCACTGGCTGCCATTCCTGGTTGGCGCCGCCGTTGACGGGCCAATGGATGACCTTGGCGCCGTCGGCGGTGGATCCGCTCTGCACGTCCGCGCACAGTCCGCTCTTGATGTTGACGAGGCGGTAGTAGCCGCTGGTGGCCGCCGGAACGAGCTTCCACCACTGGTTGGTGCCATTGGTGTCCGACCCCTGGTCCAGGGCTGTGCCGTTGCTGGTGGAGCCGCCCGGGACGTCGAGCACCTTGCCGCTGTTGACGTTGGACAGGCGGTAGGACCCGTCGTAGTCGGGGAGCAGCTTCCACTGCTGGTCGGCGCCGCCGGACCAGGTGTTCTGGATGACGGGCCCGCCGTCGGCGGTGGAGGCGCCGGAGACGTCCAGGACCTTGCCGCTCTTGCGGTTGACCAGCTTGAAGGGGCCGGTCAGCAGGCCGATCGTGATCGTGGTGCTCGTTCCTGCGCTCAGCGACACGGTGCGGGCGTGGCTGCCCAGCGCCGAGGTGGTGACCGTCGCGCCGGTGGTGATGGATGCGATGCCGCGTCGGCAGATGAAGGTGATCTTCTGGTCGATGTCGGAGATGAGCGTGACGGTGGCCGTGCGGGCCGCCGTGTCCCAGGACAGCGACCGGATGGTGACGCGGTTGCGGCCGCGCACGCCGTTGATGGTGCCCTTCGTGAGCTGGTCGGGGAGGGCGGGGAGGATCTCCAGGACACCGGGGCGGGTGTAGACGAGTGCTTCGCCGAGGACGGCGGGGATGGTGTTGGCGGCGTCGCAGTTGTAGGTGGTGAGGTCCGGGTTGTGGGAGGTCATCAGACTCCGCCACACCATGTTCTTGCCGTAGATCTTCAGCAGGTTGCCGTAGACGCCGGGGCCGTCCTTCAGGCGGGCGCGGGCCAGCGCCCGGTGGAGGCTGCCGTGGGCGGCATAGTTCGGGTCGACTCGCTTGTCCAGCGCCTTGGCCGCGTACTTGACGAGGTCGGGCTTCTCCTCCGGGTTGATCTCGTGCAGCGGCCAGGCGCCGTACAGGTGCTGGACGTGCCGGTGGTTGTAGCGGTCGGTCAGGCCGGGCCAGGACCACTCGGCGAGCGCCCCGTCGCTGTTGATCGTGTAGTCGGGGAGCTTGGCGAGCAGGGCGGTCCAGCGTTGCACGCCCTGGCCGCTGCCCTGCTCCAGGCCGAGGGTGTCGGCCGCGTCGATCGCGGCCTGGAGCGCGTGCCGGCCGGCCATGATGTCGCCGGTGGCGTTGATGGAGAACGCCTGGTTGGTGCTGAGCGGGCTGTTCTCCATGGAGTAGGAGGGGACGAAGACGGCCTTGCCGCCGGCGTCGGTGCGGGTGAGGAAGTCCTCGTAGAACAGGGCCAGTTCCATCAGGGCCGGGCCGAGCTTGTCCTTCAGGAAGGCGCTGTCGCCGGTGACCTGGTAGTACTCCAGAAGAGGGTAGAGCAGCCAGTCGGCGCCGCCGGTCCAGGCCTCGCCGGGGAAGCTGGTGCCGTTGAAGTGCAGCATGTGCCCGTACTCGCCGTCGGTCCGGGTCGGGGCGAGGAAGCCGCGGGCGCCGTAGAGGTTGGTGGCGTTGTCGCGCCAGTGGGCGAGCTCGCCGAGGACGAGGTCGAAGTAGCCCTGCATGGCATCGGTGAGGTCGAGGATATTGCCGCCGGCGACCTCCAGGTTGATGTTGGCGTCGGTGGTGAAGTCGTCGGCCCAGGAGCCGTTCCAGGTGCCGGTCCAGATGCCGGTCAGGCGTGGTGGCAGAACACCGCTGGAACTGATGAAGAGATAGCGGCCGGAGTCGTACATCCGCTCCAGCAGTGCGACGTCGACCGCGAACGTGTTGCCGTTTTGCCGGGCTATGAGCTCGCTGGTGGCCAGCCGTCGGTCGGCGGCGGAGACGTTCAGGTCGATGCTGGAGCGGTCGTACATGGCCTGGTGCTTCGGGGCGTGGCGGCCCAGGAGGGTGGCGTAGTCGGCCGTCAGCGCGGCGAGGGCGGTCTGCAGGGGCCGGCCGTTCCAGCCGGTGGAGGTCTCGTACCGGCCGAGCTTCGTCAGCAGCAGCACCTTGGTGGCCTTGGCGACCACCAGGGTCTGCCCGTCGGCGGTGACGGAGGAGCCGCTGCCGGAGGCCACGACGCGGGTGACGCCCTCGTAGCCGTAGGCACCGCCGGAGGGGTAGGTGCCGCGCAGGTTCAGGTAACCGTCGCCGCCGGTGACGGTGGCGGTGGTGGAGAAGGACACTTTGGTCGGCACGCCCGTGAGAGCGGTGTTGACGCTGATGGTGGTGTCCACGGTGCGGCCGGTGGCGGGCAGCAACTCGTGGACGATGACCTGGTCGGCGCGGGAGACGAAGACGTGGCGCTGCCAGGTGCCGTACTGGTCGGTCCAGGTGTGGGTGACCTCTCCGGTGCGGAAGTCGGTGATGCGGGCGAAGTCGTTGATGGTGGTCATGCCCGGGGTGCTGAGCTGGAGTTCGTAGCCGGGGTGGAAGGTCTGGGTCCAGCGCAGGCCCCAGCCGTGGGCGAAGGTGGTGGAGGCGCCGGAGTAGTCGCCGGCCAGCGCCTGGTCCCGGGCGGCCTCGAGATACGGCGAGATCACGGGGGGCATGACGCTCCGGCTGCCGTTGGGCAGCACGAACCGGTGATGATTGAAGATCATCTTCTCGAGCGTGGGCTCGCCGTAGTAGACGGCCCCGTACTCGCCGTTGCCGCTCAGGAAGCCGTCGGTCCAGGCCGAAGCGGTGGCGTTGTCCCAGATACCGCGGTCGGGGAGGGTGACCTGGGGCGGTACGGCCGCGGAGGCCCGGGCGGGGCGGACCAAGCCGGGCAGGGCCGCGGCTCCGGCGGCGAGGGCGGCCGTGGTGAGGAAACGCCGACGGTTGAGGGGGAGGTCGGGCAGTGGCATGGGTGGACTCCGTTGTCGGACGGTGAGCACAACCGGGCACAGGGGTGCTTGTCTACGGGGTCACGGTCACCCCGGGCGCCATCTCGGCGGTCCCGTTGGTGAGCTTTCCGGAGCCCGTGGCGCCCTCGGAGCCGACGAAGCGCAGCTCGTGGTTGGCGCCCCCCGCGTTGCAGACGGCGAGCAGCAGCGTGGACTGCTTGGCCGCGTAGGCGTTCTGGACGAAGGCGGTGATGTCGACGGTGATGTCGCGGCCGTCGACGGCGTTGCCCTGGTGGGTCCCGCCGCCCTCGGGGATGAGGGTCGTACCCAGGGTGAAGGTGGCCGACCTGGCGACGGAGGAGGTCGTGGCGGTGAAGCTCGGCCGGTTCTGCCAGGTCGTCGTGGAGACCGGGCAGGACGTGCCGCCGCCGGTGCAGGTGGTGTCGCTGACGGGCTGAACGAGCAGCTGGTCGGTGTCGGTCGACGGCACCGACGAGTAGCGGTGGCCGACGTAGGTGAGGTGGAGCGTCGCCTGGCCGGGCGCCCTGGTGAGGCTGCTGAGGGGGAACTGGAGGTAGGAGAGCTTTCCGTCTCCTGATCCCGTGGTGTACTGCTCGCCCATCAGGCCGACCCCGGTGTTGCGGGTGATCAGGGTCAGGTCCGAGGAGTTGTTCTTGGTCTGGTCGCCGGTCCACGCGCCGACCCAGGTGTCGCCGTTGGCGAGGGCGCCGGCCTTCACGTTCCGGGTCTGGCCGTTCGCGTCCGTGTAGGTGGTGGTCAGCGTGCCGATCCCGCTCGTCGTCAGCGGAAGCTGGCTGGTGTATTCGACGAGCTGGCCGGCGACACGGAGGTTGTTCAGCGTTGCGTTCGTGGCGCCGTTCAGCGTGCTGCCCGTGTTCTGCCGCGAGAACCACACGTTGTCGAGGTTGAAGGTGCCGATCGGGGCCCTGGTGTACGTGTACGCGGAGCCCGACCCGTCCGGGTTGGGGGCGAACCCGTAGGTCGCCTGCTGGTCGGCGGTGATGGTCTGGGTGGAGCCGTTGCCGCCGTTGAGCCCGATCGGTCCCTGGGTGAACCGGGAGGTGTCGATCGAGCTGTTCTTCACCACGATGCTCTGGATGCGCGGGTACGGGTTGGGGCCGTTGTGGACGTAGATGCCGCCGGCCGACGGCGACACGGAGTTGAAGTTGTCGAACGTGTAGTCGGTGAGCCGGTACCCGTACGGGCTCCAGCCGATGCGGATCGCGTTGCCGGCGGCGACGGACCAGTTCAGCGTGTTGCTGACCGAGATGTTCTTCGAGTCCTCGTTGTCCCAGTGGTAGGAGTTGAACCCGAGATCGCCGGCGACGGCGTCGTGCGCGGCTACCGCGTTGACATACCCCTGGACGTCGGCGCTGGAGGTGCCGAGCTGGAAGTTGTTCCACACGCCGGAGGCCAGCGGGGTGAATCCGTCGCTGGGGTTGTAGTGGCCGGAGGCGAACGCGTCGTCGTTGCCGAGGGTGAAGACGCCGTTGGCGGTGATGTCCTGGCCGCTCGCGAAGTCCGTCCCGTCGATCCACGGCTGGCGGTACGGGGTGAGGGCCTTGATGTTGTTGAACGTCACCCTGTTGGCGCTGTGGGTCTCGTAGTTCCACTGCTTCGCGTTGCGCTCGTAGGTGTCGTTGAACGTGATGTCCGACGAGTGCATGACCATGACGCCGCCCTGGTGCTGGCTGCGGTAGGCGTCGTGCGAGTCACCGCTGCTGGTGGCGTTGTAGTTCGCCACACCGTTGCCGTCGAAGACGCCGCGGCCGTCGATTTCGATGTTGCTCGAGTTGGTGATCCCGATCGCCGGTTCGAACGCTTCCATGTACGCCTGGACGCGGTTCTTCAGCAGGGCCCCTTCCTCGGTGTAGATCTTCAGCTTGCCGCCCTTGAGCCTGCTGCCGTCCAGACCGTTGACCAGGAGACCGGACCACACGTACGTGCCGTTCGGGAAGTAGAGCGTGTTGAGCGCCGTGGGGTTGGCTCTGATGGTGTCGACCGCGGCCTGCAGCGCGTACGTGACGTCGTTGGCGGCCATCACCCGCACCTTCGGGTACCGCACGTTGACGCTGCTCGCGTTCACCAGGCTCCCGGCCGAGGTCTGCTGGCCGGCGGGGACGTCGGTGCCGTCGACGGTCCTGCCGGCCATGGAGCTCGTCGTCGCGGCGGGAGCCTGCTGGGCCGCGCTGTTCGGGTGAGCAGCGAGGTACTTCACGGCGAACTCCTGGAAGTCGAGGACACCGGTCTGGAGGTTGACGCCGGACCCGTCGGACGCGCTCGTGGTGTCCGGACGCTGTGCCGGGTCCTCCGGCGGGTCGTTGACGACCGCCAGGTAGGGCTGTCCCGTGGCGTTGGTCGAGTCGCCGTTGACCATCACGATCGCCTGGTTCAACCCGGCGGCGGCCGACATCCGGAACGTCAGGGTGTGTTTGTCCGTGCTCACCGAGACGCTGCCGGACGGGTAGTAGCGCGCCGGGTAGATGTTCACCGTGTCGATCGTGGTGCTGGGCAGCGTGACCGTGATCGTCGGTGTCCGGGAGTCCGACGCGAAGCGCGCGATGTCGAAGTTGTGGCCGTTCTCGGTGTACTGGACGGCCTGGACGGGCATGCCGGCGGCCTGCACCTGGTACTTGGTGGACGCCGCGTCAGGGGACGTCGTCGTGGCGCCTCCCACGCCCGTCGGTGCGTAGGTGTGGACGGTGGTGGCGGCGTGTGCGGGGACGGCGCCGGCGAGCATGAGGCTCGCCGCCATGATGGTGGCGCCGGCAGCGCCCGCGATGAGGCGGCGCATGCGAGAGCCGCGTCGCGCCGGGGCGGGGTTCGGGTCGGCGTCGCCGCCGGCGGGTCTGATCATGCCTAGTCTCTCCTCAGGACGAGACCTCTTCAGGTCTGTTCAGGCGCTCGCCGTCCGCTGGAGACGGCGCGGAGCATTCGCGATGCCGCGGCCGGACTACAGCCGTCGGGCCGTCACGGCCGAGAGGACGGCGCACCGAGCACGAGGGCGCGGGGGACGTCGAGTGTCTGTTTCTCGCGCGGTGGACCACGGCGGCTCCACTCGTTGACCGATCCACGGGATAGACGTGGCGGGGAGATTACTGCCGTGTTTCCGCAGCCGTCAATGCTCCGCGCACCGCAAGCCGCGGGAGCATCTGCGACCTGCCCTGAAGCCCAACTCCCGTTCCTTGACGGCTGAATCACCGCTGCCGCACGAAGCCTTGCCCTGCTGCGGCAGTTGCCCTACGCTGGCGCCACTTTCGTGGATCGATAAATGTTTCGGGGAGTGCTCGTGGTGACAATGGCGGAGGTGGCAGCTCGGGCGGGAGTCACCAAGCAGACCGTCTCCAACGTGGTGTCCGGCAAGAAGGTGCGGCCGGAGACCCTGGCGAAGGTGAACACGGCGATCGCCGAACTCGGCTACAAGCCGAACCTGGTGGCCCGGTCGCTGCGCACGGGCAGCACCTCGACCGTGGGGCTGTTCGTGCCGTCGGTGGCCAATGCGTTCTACTCGGAGGTCGTCGAGGAGGTGGAGAACGTCCTGGTCGGCCACGGCTACAACCTGCTGCTGGCCACCACGCGCGACGACCCCGACTACACCCGGGCCCACCTGGAGAACCTCGCCGCCCGCTCGGTGGACGCGCTGCTGGTCGCCGGCGACAAGGGCGTCGAGCAGCAGTTGCCGATGCTCACCGCGGCCACCTTCCCGGTCGCCCTGTTCGCCTGGGAGGGCGAGCCGCCGACCACGCTCCCGGTGGTGTCCATCGACTACGAGCACGCAGGCTTCCTGGCGGGGCGCCACCTGCGCGACCTCAGCCACCGGAACGTCGCGGTGATCGCCGACCTGCCCGCCCACACCCTGCGCGTCGGCGGCTTGCGGCGCGCGTTCGCCGCCGACGGACTGGACATCGACGACCGCAAGGTGTTCGCCCGTACCAGCGACGACGCCGCGGGCGGCTATGCCGCAGCCTGCGCGGCGCTGGACGCCGACCCGCAGCTGACCGCGATCTTCGCCACCCACGACGTCCTGGCCCTCGGCGCCATCGAGGCGGTGGTCCGGTCCGGCCGACGGGTCCCCGAGGACGTCAGTGTCGTCGGCTTCGACGACATCGCCCAGGTCGGACGGATCGAACCGGCCCTGACCACGGTCACCTTCCCCAAGCGCGAGATGGCGCAGCAGGCCGTCGAACTGCTGCTGCGCGCCGTCGACTCCGGCCGGCCCCCGACCAACGTCATCTCCCTGCTGCGCCCGACCCTGACCGTCCGGGCGAGCAGCGCCCCGCCCCGGGCGACCGCCTAGCACCCGGCCCCGGCCGGCAGGCTGCCCCGTGAGCGGCGGCATTCCTGCCATGCCGCCCCCTGCCACCTGGACGAGCCCCGAAAGGTGATGCCCCTCCGATGAACGACCTCGCCCCCCACGCCTACGTCGAAGACCCGTCGCCGGGCACCGGACGGTTACGGCCGCGTGCCGCGTTCACCTCCGACCTGCCCGTGATCGGGCTCGATGGCGACTGGAGATTCCGGCTGGCGACAGGGCTGGACGACCTCTCCGGGGACCTCGCCGCGCCGGACTTCGACGACAGCGACTGGGATCTGCTCGCCGTGCCGTCCTGCTGGCAGATGACCGGCCTGCCCGGTGAGCCGCGCTACGGCGCCCCCGCCTACACCAACATCCTGTACCCGTTCCCGGTCGACCCGCCGCGGGTGCCCCGGCAGAACCCGACCGGCGAGTACCGCCGCGCGTTCGAGGTTCCGGACGGGTTCCCGGCGACGGCCGCGGTGCTCCGGTTCGAGGGCGTCGACTCCGCGTTCGCGGTCTGGCTCAACGGTGTCCGGCTCGGCGACGGCAAGGGCAGCCGGCTGACGACCGAGTTCGACGTCTCCGCCGCTCTGCGGCCCGGCCGGAACGTGCTCGCGGTCCGCGTGCACCAGTGGTCGTCCGGCAGCTACCTGGAAGACCAGGACATGTGGTGGCTGTCGGGGATCTTCCGGTCGGTGTCCGTGGCCGCCCGTGGTGTCGAGGACTTCTTCGTCCACGCCGCCTTCGACCACACCACCGGCCGGGGCACCTTGGCCGTCCACGTCACCGCCCCTACCCGGGTGTCCCTGTCGGTGCCCGAGCTCGGTCTGTCCGCCGCCGACCCGGCCGGACCGCACACGGTCGACGGTGTCGAGCCCTGGTCGGACGAGAACCCGCACCTGTACTCCGGCGAACTGGTCTCCGAAGCCGGGGAGCGGATCCCGCTGCGCATCGGCTTCCGCACCGTGGCCGTCGAGGACGGGGTGCTGACCGCCAACGGCCGGCCGATCTCCCTGCGGGGCGTCAACCGCCACGAATGGCACCCACTGACGGGGCGCACCCTGACCGGGGACACCATGCTGGCCGACGTGCTGCTCATGAAGCGGCACAACATCAACGCGGTGCGCACCAGCCACTACCCGCCCGACCACCGCTTCCTGGACCTGTGCGACGAGCACGGGCTGTGGGTGTTCTGCGAGGGCGACCTCGAGACGCACGGCTTCGAGCCCGGCGGCTGGCACCGCAACCCGAGCGACGACCCCGCGTGGCGCGAGGCCTACCTGGACCGGGCCGCGCGGCTCGTGGAGCGCGACAAGAACCACCCCTCGGTCGTCGTCTGGTCGCTGGGCAACGAGTCCGGCGCCGGAGCCAACCTCGCCGCCGCGGCGGCATGGATCAGGCAGCGGGACGACGGCCGCCTGATCCACTACGAAGGCGACTGGGCGAGCTGCTCCTACGTCGACCTGTACTCCCGGATGTACATCGGCGTGGACGAGCTGGCCGCGGTGGGGCGCGGTCAGGAGGCGCCGACCGCCGATCCGGACGACGACGCCCGCCGCCGTTCGCTGCCGGCCGTGCTGTGCGAGTACGGGCACGCCATGGGCAACGGCCCCGGCGGCCTGTCGGACTATCAGCAGGTCATCGAGGCGCACCCGCGTCTGGCCGGCGGCTTCATCTGGGAGTGGATCGACCACGGGATCGCGCGGACCACCGAGCACGAGGACTCCTTCTACGCCTACGGCGGCGACTTCGGGGAGGAGGTCCACGACGGCAACTTCGTCGCCGACGGGCTGCTGTTCCCCGACCGCACGCCGTCGCCGGGCCTGGTCGAGTACAAGAAGGTCATCGAACCGGTCCGGATCCGCATCGACCCGGCGGCGTGTCGGATCACCGTGCTCAACCTGCACCACGTCCGCCACAGCGGCTACCTGGACTTCCGATGGACCGTCGAGGACGGCGGCGAGCCGGTCGGCTCCGGCAGCCTGGCCGTCCCCGCGACCGCACCGGGCGCGGCGAGCACCGTCGAGTGGCCCGCCGACCTCGCCGCCGCGCTCGATGCCGCACGCAAGGACGGTTCGGGTCACGAGGTGTGGCTGACCGTGAGCGCGGTGCTCGCCGCGGACGAGACCTGGGCAGGGGCCGGCCACGAGGTCGCCTGGGGCCAGGGGATGGTGGTTCCGGCTGCCGCGTCCAGCCCCTTCCCGCCCGTTGCGGCCGTCGCCCACGACGGCCAGGTCGTCCTCGGCTCCGCACGGTTCGACGCCCGCAGCGGTCTGCTGGTCCGCCTCGGAGACCTGGAGCTCGACGGCCCGCGGTTGGACGTCTGGCGGGCCCCGACCGACAACGACCTGCTCGCCGCGTTCGCCGAGCCGCAGATCACCGCATGGCGCACCGCCGGACTGGACCGGATGCGCCACGAGGTCCTGCGCGTCGCCCCCGACGCCTCAGGACTCACGGTCACCGCCAGGCTCGCCGCCGCCGGGTCCTCCTCCGGGCTCGACGTGGTCTACCGCTGGACAGCCTGCGACGGGCCCGGCGGGGACGGGATCCGGCTCCGTCTGGACACCACCGTCACCCCTGACGGCGCCTGGCCAGTGCCGCTGCCCCGCCTGGGTGTCGCCATGTCGCTGCCCGGCACCGACGCCGAGGTCGAGTGGTTCGGCCCCGGTCCCGGCGAGGCCTACCGCGACTCCCGCACCGCGGCGCGCGTCGGCCGCTACCGGTCGACCGTCGCGGCGATGCAGACCCCCTACGTCCGCCCGCAGGAGAACGGCAACCGCCACCGCGTCCGCAGCGCCCGGATCACAGCCCCGGGCGGCACCCTGCTCATCACCGGCGCGCCGGTCATCGACCTGACCGTCCGTCCGTGGAGCACCCGAGCCCTCGCCGCAGCGGCCCACCGGCACGACCTTGCCCCCGACGGCAGGCTCCACCTCCACCTGGACCACGCACACCACGGCCTGGGCAGTGCGGCCTGCGGACCGGGTCCGTTGGCACCGGAC
Organism: Kitasatospora sp. NPDC059571; assembly: GCF_042735675.1. Taxonomy (NCBI): domain Bacteria; kingdom Bacillati; phylum Actinomycetota; class Actinomycetes; order Kitasatosporales; family Streptomycetaceae; genus Kitasatospora; species Kitasatospora sp. NPDC059571. Next base: position 20,931 of record NZ_JBHWBW010000015.1, on the reverse strand, counting down.
GTACTGGCCGCGGTCACCGCCGCGTTCGCCGTGGAGTTCAGCACCACCCGGTAGGCGGGCCTCGCCCGCCCGCCCACCGGCCGTCCAGCAAGTACCCCACCTACGAAGGGTTTCTCGAATGGACCGCACCACCATACCCACGCGCAGATTCCTGGCACTCGCCACCTCCGCCGTCCTCGCGGCCGGCCTCAGCGCGTGCAGCAGCGCCACGAGCGACTCCGACAACGCGGGGAAGAGCCAGGCCGGGCCGGTGACCATGGAGTTCTGGGGCTGGGCTCCCTACGAGAAGATCGTCGACCAGTGGAACGCGGCCCACCCGGACAGCAAGGTCACCTTCAAGAAGATCCCTTCGGGCGGCAAGGGCGGCTACACCCAGATCAGCAACGCGATCACCGCCGGCAAGGGCCCGTGCCTGGCCCAGATCGAGTACCAGACCATCCCGTCGATGCTCGTGAAGAACACAGTCATGGACATCACGAAGTACGCGAGCGCCGACATGGCCAAGTACCTCCCGTCCGCCGTCTCGGCCACCAGCATCGGCGGCAAGATCTACGGCGTCCCGGTGGACGTCGGCCCGATGGTCCTCTTCTACCGCAGCGACCTGTTCGCCAAGTACGGCATCACCACTCCGCCGGCCACCTGGGCCGAGTACAAGGCCGACGCCGAGAAGGTCACCGCCGCCGATCCGAGCGTGAAGTTCGGCACCAGCGGGCCCGGCGACGGCAACGACATGGCCGCCTTGAGCCTGCAGACCGGCCAGTCCTGGTACTCGACCCAGGGGAACAGCTGGACCGTCAGCATCGACAACCCCGGCACCCGGAAGGTCGCCGCCTACTGGCAGGAGATGAAGGACAAGGAGCTGGTGACGAAGACCGGCAACGCCTGGGACCCGCAGTTCGACAAGGCCTCCGAAGAGAACAAGGTGCTGACGTTCGTCGGCGCGTCCTGGTCCTCCGGCGGCCTGAAGTCGGACCTGAAGGACCAGGCCGGCAAGTGGGCGGTCGCCCCGATGCCGACCTGGGAGGCCGGCGACGGCAAGAGCTCCTTCAACGGCGGCTCGGCCACCTCTGTGATGACCGGGTGCGAGACGCCCCGCGAAGCGGCGCAGTTCGCCGCGTTCCTGTCCAGCGACCCGCAGGCCGTGAAGGCGGGCATCGAGGGCGGGCTGTACCCGGCGTCGAAGGCCGGACAGGACGATCCGTTGCTCGCGGAGGGTGACCCGTTCTTCGGCGGTCAGAAGGTCGGCGACCTGTACAAGGTCTCCGCCGCGCAGGTCCCCACCACCTGGACCAACGGCCCGACCTATCAGCAGGTCGAGACGGACTTCACCACTGCCATCGGCTCCGGCACCTACCCGGACGCGGTCGCCAAGGTCCAGGCCTCGACGGTCGCCGCGATCAAGCAGCTCGGACTGTCGGTGACCAACGGCTGAGGTGGCGGGACTCGAGCCGCCCCGAAGGGTTTCCGCGGCCGCCCCTACCCGGCGCCGCGGGGACCCGCCCCCTGACGACGAACCGCCCAGCGAGGTTTCCATGAGCAGTCCCAGCAGCGCCCGGACCGCGTCGCCGCCGCGGTCGGTGCCCGCGGTCATCCCCCGTGTCTCCCCCGCCGGACGGCCTCGGCGCGCCGGCCGCCGTACCGCGTTGACCGCGTCGGGTTTCCTGGCGCCGTTCGCGGTGCTCTTCCTCACCATGATGATCGCGCCGATCGGCTACGCGATCTACCAGAGCTTCTTCACCGTCCACCGCGCCGGGCTGTTCGGCGGTACGCAGTCCACGGAGTTCGCGGGACTGTCCAACTACGCCGCCGCCTTCGGCGACCACGACTTCATCGCGTCGATCGTCCGGGTCGTGCTGCTGGGCTGCGTCCAGGTCCCGGTCATGCTGGGCCTGGCCCTCCTGCTCGCGCTCCTGCTGGACTCCCGCTCGGCCCGGCTGCGGAAGAGCTTCCGGCTCGCGTTCTTCCTGCCCTACGCGCTGCCGGGTGCGATCGCCGCGGTGATGTGGTCCTTCCTCCTGGCGAAGAGCCTGTCGCCGTTCACCGGACCGCTGTCGCACCTCGGGATCGACATCGACTTCCTGTCGCCGTCGTGGGTCCCGGTCTCGATCGGGAACATGATCACCTGGGGCTGGACCGGCTACAACATGCTGATCATCTACTCCGCGCTGCAGACGATCCCCGCCGAGGTGCTGGAGGCCGCCGCGCTCGACGGCTGCACCGGATGGCGCCTGGCGTGGGCGGTGAAGATCCCGCTGGTGCGTCCCGCGCTGGTGCTGACCACGGTCTTCTCCATCATCGGGACGGCGCAGATGTACACCGAGCCGGCGGTGCTGGTCGGCGCGCGCGTACCAGGCGTCTCGCCGAAGTTCTCCCCGATCATGAACACGACCCTGGGCATGGACCTGGGCGGCCAGAACCTGGCTGCCGCCGAGTCCGTCGTGCTCGCACTGCTCACCCTCGTGCTCTCGTTCGGGTTCCTCACGTACACCCAGCGCAAGGGAGCGATGGCATGAGCGTGATCCACGCCGGCCGGCCGACCCGACGGGCCCCCCGCGGCACGGAGATCGCGAGCAAGGTCGCCGTCAACGGAGTGCTGGGCCTGATGGCCCTGTACACGCTGATCCCGCTGTGGTGGCTGTCGGTCTCCGCGACCAAAAAGTCGGGCTACCTCTACACCGGTGCGCCGCTGTGGTTCTCCCATTTCGACCTGGTCGCCAACGTCAGGACCGTGTTCAGCTTCGAGGGCGGCATCTTCTCCACCTGGCTCGCCAACAGCGCGCTGTACAGCCTCGTCGGCGCGACCGTCAGCACCCTGCTGTCCGCGATGGCCGGCTACGCGCTGACCAAGTTCCACTTCCGCGGCCGGGAGAGCGTCTTCAACGTCATCCTCGCCTCGGTCCTCATTCCGGCGCCGATGTTCGCCCTGCCGCTGTTCCTGCTCATGGCGAAGCTCGACCTGACCGACTCCTACTGGTCGGTGCTGCTGCCCAGCTGCGTCAGCCCGTTCGGCGTCTACCTCTGCCGGATCTTCGCCGCGGCATCCGTCCCGGACGAACTGCTGGAAGCAGCGCGGCTCGACGGGGCGGGCGAACGGCGCACCTTCTTCCGGGTCGGCCTGCCGCTGATGGCACCGGCCCTGGTCACCGTCTTCCTGTTCCAGTTCGTCGGCATCTGGAACAACTACCTGCTGCCCTCGCTCATGCTCAACTCCTCCTCACTCCAGCCCGTCACCGTGGGACTGGTGCAGTGGCGCTCGGAGTTCGCCAACGGCGTGCCGCCGCTGGTGCCGATCACCGGGGCATTCCTGTCCCTGATCCCCCTGCTCCTCGCCTTCGTCAGTCTCCAGCGGTTCTGGCGCAAGGGCCTGACCGCCGGCGCCGTCAAGTAGGACGTCCGCCAACCCACTCCGCCTCACAGCAAAGGACCACCGCATTGCACCGCGCTCGCATAGTCCTCGACCGGCAGGCCGTCGTCGCTCCGGTCCGGCGCCGTACCTTCGGCTCCTTCGTCGAGCACCTCGGCCGCTGCGTCTACACCGGGATCTACGAACCGGAGCACCCGAGCGCGAACAAGGACGGCTTCCGCATGGACGTCGTCGACCTCGTCCGTGAGCTCGGCAGCACCACGATCCGCTACCCGGGCGGCAACTTCGTCTCCGGCTTCCGCTGGGAGGACTCGATCGGCCCGCGCGAGCAGCGCCCGGTCCGCCGCGACCTGGCCTGGCACTCGCTGGAGTCGAACCAGGTCGGCCTGGACGAGTTCGCGGCCTGGCTCAAGCTCACCGGCTCGGAGCTGATGCTGGCGGTCAACCTCGGCACCCGTGGCATCCTCCCCGCCCTCGACCTGCTGGAGTACGCCAACCACCCGTCCGGCACCGCGCTCTCGGACCTGCGCATCGCCAACGGCACGCCGGAGCCGCACAACATCCGCATGTGGTGCCTCGGCAACGAGATGGACGGGCCCTGGCAGACCGGCTACTTGAACGCCGAGGACTACGGCAAGCTCGCCGCCCGCACCGCGTCCGCCATGAAGATGGCCGACAAGGACCTCGAACTGGTCGTCTGCGGCTCCTCCTCGGCCGGCATGCCGACCTTCGGCGACTGGGAACGCACAGTGCTCGAACGCAGCTTCGAGCACGTCGACTACATCTCCTGCCACGCGTACTACCAGGAGCACGACGGCGACCTGGGCTCCTTCCTCGCCTCGGCCCTCGACATGGACTTCTTCATCGACGGCGTCGCCGCGACCATCGACCACGTGACAGCCAAGAAGCACGCGGTCAAGAAGATCGGCATCTCCTTCGACGAGTGGAACGTCTGGTACCTGAAGGAACACCAGGATTCCGACGAGGTCAACGACGAGTGGCGGCACGCCCCCCGGCAGCTCGAGGACGTCTACAGCGCGGCCGACGCCGTGGTCGTGGGCAACCTGCTGATGACCCTCCTCAAGCGCAGCGACCGCGTCACCTCGGCGTCGCTCGCGCAACTCGTCAACGTCATCGCGCCGATCATGACCGAGCCCGGCGGCCCGGCCTGGCGCCAGACCTCCTTCTACCCGTTCTCGATCACCAGCCGGCTCGCCGCCGGCGAGGTGATCCGCCCCGCGATCGAGTCGCCGACGTACACCACGGCACGCTACGGCGAGGCCCCCGTCATCGACGCCGTCGCCACCGTCGACGAGGACCGGTCCGCGCTGTTCCTCGTCAACCGCGGCCTCTCACAAACCGCCCAGGTCACCATCGACGTCCGCAGCCTCGGCTCCTCACGCATCCTCGAGGCGCTCACACTCGCCGACCAGGACGTGTACGCGAAGAACACCCTCGCCGAACCCGACCGCGTGGTCCCCCACACCAACCCGAGCGCCACCCTGACCGACGGCGTACTCACCATCGAACTGCCGCCGGTGTCCTGGACCGCCGTCGCACTCCACTGACCCCGAAGGCAACGGGAGAGCCCGTGCCCGTGCTGGTTGACGGCGCACCAGGCGCTGGAACTGCCAGGTCGCGGTGAGCGTGCACGCTGCCACGGACTGCGCGTCGTGCCCGTTGGACCGGCAGTTTCACCTGCCCCGGGAGGGGACCGACGACCCCGCCCGCTCCCGCCGGAGCGGTGTCCCCGAGGGCACCGTCCGCGCCTGGCCCTCGGGTTGCGGGACAACGTGTTGGACTGGGGGCACAAGGCGCCGGTGGTGGTGGCCGACGCGGGCTACGGCGCCACCGGTCCAGGTCCAGCGCCGCCCTGCCACCGCGGAGAGGGAGTCGGAGCGGGCGCGTGGCCTCAGTACCAGACGGAGAACGTGGCGTCGGCTCTGCCGGTGGCAGTGGAGATCGGGTCGATGCGCAGCACGTAGTCGTAGTGCCGGATGCAGCGGTCCGGGTAGTTGTGCGAGCGGAACGACGACCAGGACGGGTCGGCGAGCCCGGCCGTCTCGTGGAAGGTGGCGTCCTGGGCGAACTTCGCGGTGCCGTCGTTGGCGTCCAGTCGCAACTGGAAGTAGGCGTGCCGCAGGTAGCGGGTCGGGTCGGTGACGGACTGGAAGGAGACGCCGGAGGAGTCGGCGAGTCCCGGCACCAGCTTCCATTACGAGTCGGTGTAGGGGTCGAAGGGGTACGGGTCGATCCGGCCGATGCTGTCGGCCTGCCGCCAGTATCTGTCCGGGAAGTTGTAGGACTTCAGCCGGTTCCAGGCCGGCTTTCCCCACGTGGCGACCAGGTTGTCGTACACCGTCTGGGGGATCGGCTTGATGTCGGCGTGCTTGGAGTTGAGCGGCTGGGTGTAGACGCGCCGGTCGGTGGCGGTCCAGGTGCCGGTGGAGAGGTCGCTGGTCTGCCAGGTGTAGAACAGCGCGTTGGCGTCCCCCCACAGGTACCAGGTGCCGGCGGCCTGGGCGAGGATCGGGCCCTCGATGCCTCCCTGTGGTGCCAGGCCCGAGGTGAACTGGGTGAAGCTGCCAGGGGCGAGGGAGGTGGACCTCGCCCCCGTGAGGCTGTTGTGGCCTTTGTAGTACAGGTAGTTGACGCCGTTCACGTCCTTCGCCAGGGTGCCGTCGATGATGTCGTAGCCGGGGTCGAAGAAGACCTGCGGCGACGTCACGGTCCGGAAGTCCGTGGTGTAGTTGACCATGATCACGTTGTGGCCGCTGCTGTTGACGGCCGAGTAGATGAGGGCGTACTGGCCGCGGGAGGGGTCCCAGAAGGCGTCGGGCGCCCAGGTGTGGGTGGCCATGTCGTGCAGTTTCAGCAGGCGGTAGTTGTCGAAGGAGCGCAGGTCGGCGGAGTCCCAGACGTGGATGTACGGGCTCTTCCTGGTCCAGTCGGTGCCCTTCAGGTTGGTCGCCATGACGACGTAGGTGCCGTCCTGCTTGGACAGGATGACGGGGTCTCGCAGACCGCCGTCGCCCGCGGTCGGGGTCACGACGGGGTTGTTCTGGTTCAGCGGCATCCACTGCAGCGCGTCGGTGCTGACCGCGAGGTGCAGGCCGTAGTCCGTGCCGAGGTTTCTCGGTGACTGGGTGAAGTAGGCCATGACGAACGGGGAGGTCGTCGCGGCGCTCGCGGATCGGCTTCCGAGGGTCAGCAGGCCGGTGGTGGACAGCGGCACGGCCGCGGCCATGCCGAGGAAGAGCCGGCGCGACGGGAGGGGTGTTGCGCTCATCTGGTGCCTCCGGGGTGCAGGGAAGGTGCGGGCGGATCCAGACCCGTGGGCGGCCCGGACCCCGAGCCGCCCAGGTCGGATGCAGGGAGCCGCGCTGAGCCGGCTGGTGTCCCGAGCCCGTGCGCTCGTGTGGTCCCAGGCCTTGGTGCCGCCATGAGGGCCGCGCCGGCACTTCTGGCGGGCCGGTTCAGCTCGTCACACGGAAGGTGGCGTCTGCGCGGGCGGTCGTGGTGGTGATCGGGTCGAGGCGCAGCTGGTAGGCGTAGTGGCGGACGTAGCGGTCAGGGAAGTTGTAGGACTGGAACGACGACCAGGTGGGGTCGGCGAGGCCGGCGATCTGACGGAACGTCGCGTCCTCCGCGAACCGGGTGGTGCCGTCGTTGCGGACGAGCTGGAAGTCGTAGTTCGCGTGGCGCAGGAAGTAGCCGGGGAAGTTCACCGACTCGAAGGAGACCGTTCCGGTGCCCGCGAGACCCGGCCGCAGCCGGAACCGGGAGTCCTCGACGGGGCTGACGTTCGGGTCGATGCGCACGTCGAAGTTGCTCTGGCGGACGTACCGGTCCTGGAAGTTGAAGGACTGGAGCCGCTGGGCGGGGGTGTTGGGCCAGCGGGCGAGCACCCGGCTCTCCTCGGCCGCCGTCAGGGTCGTGATGGCGCCGTGGCGCTTGGCGGTGCCGCCCATGTCGTAGGCGGTGGAGGGCTGGAGCCGGTAGGTGCTGACGTCGAACGGGTTGGTCGTCAGGATCGGCCGGTACTCGCGCACGCCCTGCGGGTTGTTGTAGTCGATGTAGAGGGCCCATTCGTTGCGGTCCCTGAACTTCATCCAGACCGGGCCCTCGACCACGTTGCCGGTGAGGCCGATGCTGGAGAGGTTGCCGAGGTTGGTCCACGTCCCCAGGATCGAGTTGCTGCCCTCGACGTTGTTCTGGCCGTCGCCGGAGACCCGCAGGTAACGGTAGGGGCCGGTGCCGGCGGGCACCTCGGTCATCTGGGTGTCGACGACCGGCGTGGCGCCGGGCGGATCGATCCAGATCTGCGGGGTGGTGATGGTGCGGAAGTCCGTGGTGCGGGCGGAGTAGATGCGGTACTTGTTGATGCCGTTCACCGTGGCGTTCGTGGCCCAGTACAGGACGTAGTCGTTGGTCTCGGGGTTCCAGATCGCCTCCGGCGCCCAGGCGTTCTTTCCGCCGGGGATCAGCCCGGCGGCGCCGAGCAGCCACGGGTTCGACCACGTCACCAGGTCGGTCGACTCCCACACCACGAAGTTGGGGCTGCCGTTCTGGTAGGTCGAGCCGCAGCGGACGCACAGGTCGGTCGCGATGATCCAGTACCGGCTGCCGTCGGGCGAGCGCACCAGTGCGGGGTCACGCACTCCCTTTGTGCCGATCATGGAGTTCAGGACCGGTGCCCCGCCGTTGAGGTCGTTCCAGTGCAGGCCGTCCGTGCTGTGTGCGAGGTACAGCATCTGACCGGTCGCGGAATCGCCGGTGAAGTGGACCATCAAGTAACCGGGATCAGCAGCGGCCGCCCGCTGGGCTCCGGACAGGGCTTGGCCTGTGAAGAGGAGACAGACGGCGAGCAGCATCACCGACAGGCGGGCGCGAAGCGCGGACATGGACATCTCCTGACCGTTCTGTGCATGTACCGGGGTGAAGGGAGGAACCGGGGTGGCAGGCGGGCTTGGTCTCGGTGGGGCGGGACGTCAGTGCCGCACGACGCAGAGGACGCAAGGACGCCCGACCGACTGTCTCTTTCCGAGTGCGGCACGTGTCGGCGTGGCTCGCGTGAACCGAAGGTGACGCCGCTGTTTCGCTCCCGTGAGATTGTTAGCGCTAACAATTGAGCCGACAAGAGCAAGTGCCCGCTGTTACCCAATCGTGATCTGCCTGACCCTGCTCAACCCACCACAGCAGCGGCGCTGTTGATGGCGCCTCGAACGGAAGGCCCGCCGGCTGGAACAGGACCGGGGCGAGTGGATGGGTGAGTACGACAAGGTGACGGAGAGGAACAAGCAGGCGACTCCTGCGGGGCCAGGTCGCAGCGGCACGGCCCCCGGCCGCGGGGGGCGGGGGGTCCCCCCCGGGCCCCACGGGGACCCCCCGCGGCGGGGGGGCCGGGGGGGCG
>NZ_JBHWBW010000015.1:0-12144 GCF_042735675.1 Kitasatospora sp. NPDC059571 | reverse complement strand
CCGGCCCGCGGCGGGGCGCGCACGTCCCGCCGGCGGGGGGCGGGGGCCCCCCGTCTCCCCGTCGGCCGGGGCGCCCCCGGGGCTCGGCCCGGGTGGAGGCGGCCCGCCGGAGCTGCGCCGGGGCTGCTTTATTCGCGGTCAGTCCACGTTGACCACCTTCCACAACTGGCTGTCGGCGTTCGTGTCCGTGTTCTGGGCGAGCTGCGCGCCTCCCGAGGACACGTCGAGCACCTTGTCGCTGTTCACGTTCTTGAGCTTGTAGTAGCCGGTTCCGGTGGCGACCAGTGTCCAGTGCTGGTTCGCGGCGTTGGTGTCGGACGACTGGATGATGAATGCACCGTCCGCGGTGGAAGCACCGCTGACGTCCATGAGCAGGGCACTGTTCCGGCTGACGACCTTGTAACTGCCGTCACCCACCGGGACGAGGCGCCAGTTCTGGTTCCCGGCTCCGGAGTCGGTCCACTGGATGACGTTGGCTCCGGCGGACAGGGATCCGCCTGACACGTCGACCGCCTTGTTGCTGCCCTTGTTGACCATCTTGTAGTTGGCGTTCGTCGCAGGGAACGAGATGCCAGCGAACGCGTCCACCGCGCAGACGGTGTTGGAGGAGGCGGTGTTCTTCGTCCCGGTGCACACCACCCTGATCGTGTGCGGGCCCGCGGCCAGGTCCGTCTTCTCGAACAGCGGGACCTGCTTCGTCACCGTCGGGGCGTAGGCGTCGATGCCCGCCCGGGTCAGGGTGCCGTCGAGGTAGACGTCCACCTTGCCCATGTTCGGCTGCGTCATGCCGAGGTACCGCACGCCCGTGCCGGTGAACGAGTACTCGGCGTAGTTGCCCGCGGTGCTCGTGAACTTCTCGGACCCGTTCATGTCCTTCGTGTCGTTCCAGTTCGACCAGGTCCCGGAGTAGGTCACGCCCGCGGCCTTGTCGTCGACGTGGTTCCAGCGCTGCCGCACGAGGGCCTTCGACGCGGGAGACGCGTTGCCCTGGGCGTCCACGACGTAGAGCCGGTAGTCACCCGCCGCCTGCGGGACGCTGATGCTCGTCGCGGTGCCGCTCGCGCTGGTCTTGGTGGGACCGGCGGCGAACGTCGTCGTACCGGCGGGAGCCAACCACAGCGTCTTCGTCGCGTCCTTGGGGCCGCGCACCGGGATGGTCATCACGCCCGTGCCGGCGAACGTGCTCGCGGGCAGCGCGTAGTCCTGCGCAGCCGTGACCGCGGCGGGCAGGACGTTCTTGTAGGCCTCCTCCAGACCCGCGCTCAGGGCGATGCCGTACGCCTGCGACGGCCACACGTTGTCCCCGTAGCCCTTCACGTCCGTGACCGTGCTGTTCGGGATGCTCCTGCCGGCGATCTTGTTGACGGTGCCGTAGTTGTTGGTGATGGTCAGGTCGTGCTGCCGGCCCCAGGTACCGGAGTTGACGGTGTACGCCAGGCCCGGGTCGACGTCGAAGACGTTGTCGTGCTCGTTGAGGAACGCGGAGCCCTCATCAGGGTGCAGACCGTACTTGTGACCGGCCGGGACACCCTTGATGTAGTTGTTGCTGATCTCCGTACCCGGCTGGCTGCCCAGCGTGTAGATGGGAGCGGAGTCGCCGAGCACCCGCATCGTGTCGAAGATCTCGTTGTACTTGATGGTGTTGTTCCGCGCCGTGGTGGTCGGATTCCCGGGATTGATGGAGTTCGTCGAACCGTCGAAGTTCCACCAGCCCCAGCCGAGGGTGATGCCCGCCCACGGGGACTTCTCGATCCGGTTGTGCTCGATGTCCAGGGTGTCGACGAAGTACGCCGACACCGGGTTGGAACCCTGGAACAGCACCGCGCTGTCGTAGAGATAGTTGTCCGTGACGGTGATGTTCTTGCAGAGACCCTCGACGTTCACCGGGTACTTCTCGTGGTTGGTCGAGGTGCCGTCCCCGATGTACACGTGCTGGGGGTGCCCCACGGTGATCGCGGACCCGGCGACGTCATTCGTGACGTTGCCGGTCAGCTGCGAGTCCGTCACGTCGTTGGCCAGGGTGATGCCGTCGGCGCCGGTGTGCTGCACCGTGTTGCGCTGCAGGACGATCCCGTCGGCGTTCTCGATCTGTATGGCGGCGGGCGGCAGGTCGACGTTGCGGTAGGTGTACGCGTGGAAGTTCTGCCTCGCGTAGACGTTCGAGCTGGCGTTGCCCTGCGTTCCCTGGCGGACGACGGAGCCCGCGACATCGACCAGGTTCCAGTCGGAGTGCTCGACCGTGAGCCCGGCGAACGTGATGTTCCGCGCGTGATCGGTCTTCGACGTGCCGGCGATCTTCAGGAGGGTGGAGAGGTTGTTCGGCGCGAAGACCTGCGCCGTGGTCATGTCATCGGAGCTGGACTTGTAGTAGTAGACCGTGTGCGTGCTCTTGTCGAAGTAGAACTCGCCGGGCTGGTCCAGGAACTCGTACGCGTTCATGAACGTATGACTGCCACCGACCTTGAACGGGCCGTACGGCGGTGCCTGGGCGATGGCCGCACCCGGCTCCTGGAACTGGGCCACACGGCTGGCGCCGTCCGAGCTCGTGGTGATCTGACGCACGCCCACGATGGCCGTGGTCCACGTCGTCGCCGACACGATCTCCACATCGTCCTGGTTGGACGCGATGGCCGGCAGGTCGGAGAGGCCGTACTTGGCCCCGTCGCACTGCGAACCCGACTCCCATGCCCACGGAGCCTGCCCGGCCGTGACCGTGTAGGTCCCGTAGCATCCGGCCGAGTTGACCATCTTCGACGCCATCTGCGCGCGCTTGTCGTTGACGTAGAGCGCGCGGAGCTTGTCGTCCCGGTCGAGCTTGGCCTTCCAGATGTTCCCGCTGTGCTGCGTCCAGCCGGTCACCTGAACGCCTCCGTCCAGGACCGGCTTCTCGCCCGGGTAGGCGGCGTAGACGACACGGTGCCCGTTCGTGCCGGAGTCGGCCGAGGTGAAGTCGACGGTGCTGGTCACCGGGTAGGTGCCGCCCCGCAGAAAGACGTTGATGTCCCCGGCCATGTTGCTGTCGACCGTGCGCACGACGTCCCGCGCGTGCTGGAGGGTCTTGAACGGCGCCGCGATGGTGCCGGGGTTGGCGTCGTCACCGCCGGGGGCGACGTAGTACGTCGCCTGGGTCGAGGCCGAGGCCGGGGGCGGCGCGGCGAGTGAGATCAGCAGCGTTGCGGAGACGGCCGCCGCTAGCGCCACCGGCGCTTTGCGGACGACGGAAGTGAGGGGTTTCATCCTGGTCCATCCTGGTGCGGCTCGGCTACTTCTGTGGGTGAATTAGCCGCCCTATCGACCCACGCCGTCAAGGGTTTACGCAGTATTCATTGCGACAAAGCGAGGCTTCGATTCTCTCCGGGTGGGATTATGTCCGGTAACTACCGATAGGTGCGGTGTCATTGACGTGCAATCTCACTGCCAAATGAGTACTACTCATATAGGAATTGCGAACGAGTCGGGCCCCCCCCCCCCCCGGGCCCGGCCCGGGCGGCGCCGGGGGCCGGGGCGGCCCGGCCGCCGGGCGACGCGGAGGAGGCCGGCCCGCCCGGTGAGGGCGAGGGGCTGCTCAGGGCGAGCCGCCAGACGTCGCTGTCGGCGCCCTCGCTGCCGTAGAGCACGGCGGCGCCGTCCGCCGAGAAGGTCACCGACTCGCCCTGCCGCTGGAACGGCACGTCCAGCGGCCGGAGCAGGTGCGGCGCGCCGTCCTGCCACGCGTACAGGTCGGCGGAGAAGTAGCCGCGCAGCACCAGCCGGGTGCCGTCCGGCGAGAACGCGCCGTCGGTCACCCACGGCACGTCGGCGATCCGCCGGAAGACGTTCACCCCGGAGGCGGAGAGCCGCTCCGGTCCCTGGTAGAGGCCGCCGCCGGACTGCCGCTTGCTGGCGATGTACGCCCGCCCGGTCACCGGGTGGACCATCAGCGCCTCGGCGTTGCGGGGCCCGTCCTCGTACCGCACCCGGTACTTGACCGCGTCGACGGTCCGGTCGTGCAGGTCGGCCGGCTCGGCGAAGCGGTAGATCCACACCTCGGGCCAGGTGCCGTCCAGGTTGTCGCCGATGTCGGCGAGGTAGAGCTGCCCGTCCGGGCCGAGCGAGATCGCCTCGGCGTCCCGCGGCTTGACCCCGCGCAGGGTCACCGTGGCGAGGGTGCGGCCCTCGGCGTCGACCGCGTACACGTACGGGCCGTCGTCGCTGTCGTTGTGCGTCCAGTAGACACCGGGGTGGGCGCGGCTGGCGGCCAGGCCGCTGGACTCGGTGATCCGGCGGTCGTGGATGGTGAACAGCCGCTCCGGGTGCTCCGCCGCGGCGGCGGGCAGCGCCGCCGGGCCGAGCACGAGCAGCAGCGCGGCCGCGGCCGCAGCCCCCCGCCGCAGCCGCCGTCCCGTCCCCCGCCCGCCGGCGGTCCCGCGCTCCATCCCGCGATCATCGCACGGCGGATCGCCCGCCCGGCACGGAACGGTCGCCGCCCGCCCCGCCGGGGACGAAGCCCGGCCCGGCGGTGCCCGGTGGCCGGGCACCCACCACGGCGACGGCCGCGGCACCCGCGCGACAGCCGGCCGCGGCCGCCTCCACCGGGTCGGCGCCGGACAGCCGGGCCGCCAGCAGACCGCCGGCGAACGCGTCGCCGGCCCCGGTGGAGTCCACCGCGGCGGCCGGCACGCCCGGCACCTCGACCACCGGCCGGCCCCGCACGGCGACCAGCGCGCCCTCGGCCCCGAGCGTGACCACCGCCTCGCCGTGCCGCTCGCCGAGCAGTTCGGCGGCGGCCACCGGGTCGGTCGCCCCGGTCAGCAGCAGAGCCTCGTCGCGGTTGGGCAGCAGCAGGCCGACGTCCGCCAGGGCGCCGCGCACCGCGCCGAGCCCGGCCCGGGCGAGGAAGCCGGCGGAGGCCGGGTCCGCGCTGGCGGCCACCCCGGCCGCGCGGGCGGCGGCGAGTGCGGCCGCGGCCAGCCGGCGGCCCGGCTCCCCGAACAGGTGGTAGCCGGAGAGGTGCAGCCGGGCGACCCCGTCCAGCAGGGCGTCGTCCCAGTCCTGCGGCCCCAACCGGACGGCGGCGCCGCCGTCCGTGACCAGGGTCCGCTCGGCGGCCGGGTCGACCAGGCTGATCACCACGGCGGTCGGCGCCGCCCGGTCGACCACCAGGTACGGCCGCACGCCCGCGGCCTGCAGCGCCGCCCGGTGCCAGGCCGCGCAGTCGGCGCCCGCCCGGGCGAGCAGCCGCGCGTCCGCCCCGGCCGCGGCGGCCCAGGCGGCGACGTTGGCCCCGGCACCGCCCGGCCGGACGGCGATCCGGGCGGCGGTGTCGGTGTCCGGGACGAGCGGGCCCTCGTGGAGCGCGACGACGTCGGTGACCACCTCGCCGACGACGAGCAGGGCGCCCGCGCTCATCCGCGGCCGCTGCGCAGGTCGGCCCACCGGCCGGCGATCTCGGCGGCGAGTCGCACATTGCCGCGGACGGCCGCCAGGTTGGCCTCCAGCGAGGCGCCGCGGGTGTGCTCGGTCAGGTGGGCGAGCAGGAACGGTGTGATGGCCTGGCCGCGGACCCCGGCGCGGTCGGCCGCGGCCAGCGCCTCGGCCAGCACCCGGTCGTGCAGCGCCGGGTCGAGCTGCTCGGCCGGCGGCACGGGGTTGGCCACCACCAGCGCCGACTCGGGCCCGCCGAGGGCGTCCTGGGCCTGCATCATCGCGGCGACCTCGGCCGCGTCCTGCACCGTCCAGCCGACCGGCTGGCCGGAGCCGGTGAGGTAGAAGCCGGGGAACTCCCCCGTCCGGTAGCCGAGGACGGCCACCCCGAGGGTCTCCAGCCGCTCCAGCGTGGCGGGCACGTCCAGGATCGACTTCACCCCGGCGCAGACCACGGTGATCCTGGTCCGGGCGAGCAGGCCGAGGTCGGCGGACTCGTCCTGGCTGGTGGTCCAGTCCCGGTGGACACCGCCGAGGCCGCCGGTGGCGAACACCCGGATGCCGGCCCGGGCCGCCAGGAAGGCCGTGCCGGAGACCGTGGTCGCGCCGCTCGCCCGGCCCGCGACGGCGGGGGCGAGCTCACGGAAGCCCAGCTTGCGCAGCGAGCGGTCCTCGGCGATCCGCTCCAGGCCGTCCTTGTCCAGGCCGATGTGCGGCACGCCGTCGAGCACCGCGATGGTGGCCGGGACGGCGCCGCCGGCCCGGACGGCCTCCTCCAGCTCCCGGGCGACCTGGAGGTTCCTGGGCCGCGGGAGGCCGTGGGCGATGATCGTCGATTCCAGGGCGACCACGGGTGCGCCCGCGGCGAGCGCGTCGGCGACCTCGGGGGACAGCCGCAGCGGACCGCTGCCGGCGGCGGGGGTGGCGGAGGGTTCGGTCATGCCCGATTCCTGCGCACCGCGGCCGCCCCCGCAAACCTCCGGACGGACACCCGCCCGAATATTCGCACAGATGTTCCCATCAGGCGTAGGCTGGCGGCATGCCGCACCTCCAGGACTCGCTCTTCGACGCGGCCGAGGACATCGCCCTCGGCCCGCTGGACGCACCGCGCCGCACGGTGCTCGGCGACGGCGCCTGGATCGACCTGCTGCCCGGCTGGCTGCACGGCGCCGGCGCACTGTTCGAACAGCTGGCCGCGGACGTCCCCTGGCACGCCGAACGCCGCACCATGTACGAGCGGGTGGTGGACGTGCCCCGGCTGCTCGCCTTCTACGGCGAGGGCGACCCGCTGCCGCACCCGGTGCTCACCGAGGCCCGGGGCGCGCTCAGTGCCCACTACGGCCCCGAGCTGGGCGAGCCGTTCACCACCGCGGGCCTGTGCTACTACCGGGACGGCCACGACAGCGTGGCCTGGCACGGCGACCGGCTCGGCCGCGGCGGCCGCCAGGACACCATGGTGGCGATCGTCTCGGTCGGCGAACCGCGCCCCCTGCTGCTGCGCCCGCGCGGCGGCGGCCCCGCCGTCCGCCGGCTGCTGGGCCACGGCGACCTGCTGGTGATGGGCGGCACCTGCCAGCGCACCTGGGAGCACGCGGTGCCCAAGAGCTCCCGCCCGGTCGGCCCGCGGATCAGCATCCAGTTCCGGCCGCACGGGGTACGCTGACCGGCCCGGTCGCCGGTACGACCGCCCCCGCCGTCCGCCGCCCCTGGAGCACCCCGTGCACCTGCCGTTCTTCGTCTACGGGACGCTCCGCCCGGGCGGCCGCAACCACACCCGGCACCTGGCGGGGCGCTGCACCCTCGTCCGCCGGGCCGTCCTGGAGGACGCGGCGCTGCACGACGGCCCCGGCTACCCGTACGTGGTCCCGGCGCCCGGCGCGCGGGTGGTCGGCGAACTGGTCACCGTCCACCCGGCCCTGCACGCCCGGGTGCTGGCCGACCTCGACCTGCTGGAGGACTGCACGCCGGACGGCGAGGGCGAGTACGTGCGGGTGCGGCGGCCGGTGCGGACGGCGGACGGCGCCGAGACGGACGCCTGGGTCTACTTCGCCGGGCCGCGGATCGCGGCCGTGCTGAGCGCCGTACCGGCGCCGATCCCCTCGGGCGACTGGACGGCCCGCTGAGCCCTCCCCCGGCCGCGGGGTCCTGCGGGAGCGGCCTGCGGCGGACAGCGGACGGGGCCGCAGCGCGCGGCCCCGGACACGTCGACTCCCGGCGTCCGGGGCGTTCTCCGTGGCATCGGCCGTCGCCGTCTGCCCTCCGTCGCGTTCCGGCCCGCCGGGGGCCTGGCCAGAGCCTGGATCAGGGTCGCTCGGACGGCCGTCGGACGTCTCCGTCGGCGGTGCAGCTCTGCCCGGTATTCCGGTGTATTGACCAGTTTCCTCCGTATTCGCCCCAGGTCAAGAGCCCGCAGGCAATCCGGCCGAATCCTTGGAAGACCCTGGGTGAACGGTCAAGCGATGGTAAAGTCGTGTCGCGTTGACGCCGAGTCAGCAGGGCCCGCCGCAGCGGGCGTTGCCGCCCGCAACGGCGCGGGCCGACCCGGCGAGCGAGAGGGGGGCGGCGTGCCGGACGACCACGCCGCCGGGGGCGGCGCGACCCCGGCGGACACCCGCAGGCGGCGGATCGACGCCGCACTGCGCCATTCACCGCTCCAGCCCGCGTTCCGCGCCGTCGCGGCGGCCCGCCTGGCGGTGCTCGCCTACCACGGCATCGACGACCCGCCCACGTTCGCCGCCCAGATGGCCCGGCTCGCCCGGACGGCCCGCCCGGTCTCCCTCGCCGCCGTCGAGCAAGCCGTCCGCGACCGCCGGCCGCTGCCGCCCCGCAGCGTGCTGGTGACCTTCGACGACGGCGACCCCAGCGTGCTCACCCACGGCCTCCCCGTCCTGCGGCGCCACCGGATCCCGGCCGTCGCCTACGTGATCGCCGGCCTGGTCGGCAGCGACCGGCCGTACTGGTGGTCGGAGGCCGCCTTCCTGGCCCGGCACGGCGGGTCGGCCGACGGCCTCCCGCCCGGCACCGCCCCCGACGGCGTCGTCCGCCGGCTCAAGCAGGTGCCCGACACCGTCCGCCGACGCGCGCTCCAGCACCTGCGGGACACCGCTCGGCGGCAGGCCCCGCGGACACCCCAACTGACCGCCGCCGGCCTGGCGGAGCTGCGCACCGGCGGGGTCGCCATCGGCAACCACACCGTCGAGCACCCCTGCCTGGACCGCTGCACGCCCGCCCGCGCCCGCGCCGAGGTCGAACAGGCGCACCACCTGCTCGCCGGGCTGCTGGGCGAGGCGCCGACCTCGTTCGCCTACCCGAACGGCAACCTCGATCCGCACGCCGAACGGGCCCTCACCGACCTCGGCTACCGCACCGCCTTCCTGTTCGACCACCGGCACGACCGCCGGCTGCCGCGGAACCCGCTGCGGATCAGCCGGCTCCGGGTGAACGCCGACACCGGCCCGCACCGGTTCGACACCATCCTGTCCGGGCTGCACCCGGCCGTGCACCGCCTGCGCGGCGGCCGATGACCGGGCCCGGCCGCGGGCCCAGGGGGGAGCGCACCATGCCTGCGGACGCCGCCGGCCGCACCGACGCCGACCGGGCAGCGGCGGGCGGCACGCCCGCCTCCCCGGAGCTCCTCCGCTCCCCCGGCGAGGTCCCGCCGGAGATCGCGGACGGCTGGCGGCGACTGGTCGCCGAGGACCCGCACGGCTCCTGGTTCGCCACCCCGGAGTGGGTGCTGTCCTGGTGGGAGACGCTCGGTGCCGGCGCGGGCAGCGGCGAGCTCGCGCTCTGGCGCCGTCCGGACGGGCGGGTCGCGGCCGTCGTCCCGCTGCTGCGCACCGCCGTACGGCTGCACCCCCGGCTGCCGCTCACCGCCCCCTGCCTCACCCTGTTGGGCTCCGGCCCGGGCGCCGCCGACCACTGCGGGCCGCCCGTCGCCGCGGACCACCGGCCGACGGTCCGCGCCTGGCTCGCCGAGCGGGCCCACCGCACCACGCTCTGGCTGCCCGACCTCGACCCGGAGGCGGCTCCCGTCCTGCCCGCGGGGGCCCGGCCGGTCGCCACCGCCGCCTGCCCGCGCACCGACCTGACGGCCGGTCCGGATGCCCTGGGATCCCGGCAGTTCCGCTCCTCGGTACGCCGCTACCGGCGCAAGCTCGACGCCGAGGGGGTCTCCTTCCGCTGGGTGGGCCCCGCCGAGGCCGGCCCGGCGGAGCTTGACGAGGTGCTCGCCCTCCACCGGCTGCGGCGTGCGGCGCTCGGCCGGCCGACCACCTTCGACACCGGCCGCCGCCCGCTGCACCTGCGGGTCATGGAGCGCGCGGCCCGGGCCACCGCCGCACAGGGCAACGGCCCCGCCTTCCTGCTCGCCGAACACGAGGGGCGGACCATCGGCGGGCTCTACGGCTTCCGCTGGGGCACCGGCTTCGCCTACTACCAGATCGGCTGGGACCCGGCCTGGGCGCCGCTGCGGCTGGGCACGGCGGTCATCGCCGAGGCCGTCCGCAGCTGCGCCGAACAGGGCCTGCGCACCTTCGACTTCCTGCGCGGCACCGAGGCCTACAAGTACCGGTTCGGTGCCGAGGACCGGCACGACATCTCCTGGCTGCGCCCGCACGGCGCCACCGGCGCCCTGCTCGCCGCCAAGCTCCGCCTCAAGCAGGGCCGTGCGGCTGCCGCGCCGCCCTCACCCGCCTCCGCGCGCCCCTGACCCGCCGTCGGCACACCCTCCCCAACCCCGGTTCGACGTGTTCATGCAGGCCGGCGGCGGCAATGCGGAGGCCCGCACCCCTTGACAGGCACCGGCGGTGACGAGCAAGGTCTGGGAGCGCTCCCACGCGTATGCCCCCGCACGCGCCGACGCACCCCACCCGATCATCCGTCAGTGAACGAGGCCCCATGCCAGGCACCAGACCCAGCGCACCCCCCGCTCCCGCCGCGCGCCGCCCCGAGCCGGCCGCCCGCCGCCGCGGACGGGCCGTCAGATCAGGTGCCGCCCTGGCCGGAGCGGTCCTCGCGCTCACCGCCTGCGGCAGCACCGCCCCGGCGCCGAAGGCGTCACCGCTCTCCGAGGTCGTCACGCTCAACGTCGGCACGTTCGGCACCTTCGGGTACCGGGAGGCCGGGCTCTTCGCCGAGTACATGGCCAAGCACCCCGAGATCGTCATCAACGAGGAGGCCACCCAGGACGGCAAGGCCTACTGGAACGACCTCACCGGCAAGCTGCACGACGGCGGCCCGGTGGCGGACATCCAGGCCGTGGAGGTCGGCTACATCGCGGAGGCGACCGGGCCGCTCGCCGAGCAGTTCACCGACCTGCGCTCGGCCCCCGGCGTGGACCCCGCCGCCTGGCTGCCCTGGAAGTCCGCCCAGGCGACCACGGCCGGCGGCGCGCTGATCGGGCTCGGCACCGACACCGGCCCGATGGCGGTCTGCTACCGCAAGGACCTGTTCCGCAAGGCGGGCCTGCCCACCGACCGCGAGGCGGTGGGCAGGATGTGGGCCGGCGACTGGGCGAAGTTCGTCGACGTCGGCCGCCGCTACAAGGCCAGCGCCCCCGCGAAGACGGTGTTCACGGACTCCGCCGGCGGCCTCTTCAACGCCGTCCTCTCCGGCGAGACCCAGCAGTTCTCGAAGGCCGACGGCACCCTGGACTACCAGGAGAGCCCCGGTGTCAAGAAGGCCTGGGACACGGCGGTCTCCGCCGCCAGGGGCGGACTCACCGACGGCCTCCAGCAGTTCACCGCCGACTGGGACGACGCGCTCTACCTCAACGGCGTCGCCACCGTGATCTGCCCGTCCTGGATGACCGGCGTCATCAGCCAGTACGCCGGCGACCGCGGCGAAGGGCTGTGGGACATCGCGCAGGCCCCGGTCGCCGGCAACTGGGGCGGCGCGTTCCTGACCGTGCCCAAGGCGGCGCGCCACCCGAAGGAGGCCGCGGCCCTGGCCGCCTGGCTCACCGCGCCGGAGCAGCAGGCCAAGGTGTTCGCGAAGACCGGGAACCTGCCCTCATCGGACGCCGCCCTGCGGCTGCCCGCCGTCCAGGGCGCCACCAACGCGTACTTCAACAACGCGCCGACCGGCCGCATCTACGCCGAGGCCGCACGGACGATCCGGCCCGCCCCGATCGGGCGGCTGGACGGGGCGGTCAAGACGGTGATCACCGACACCGCGCTGCTGGACGTCGAGCGCAACGGCACCGATCCCCGCAAGGCGTGGAACGCCGCGGTCAAGCAGATCTCCGAGCAGACCGGCGGCTGACCGACCCGTTCAGCCTTGATGGGAGCGCTCCCGCAGCACTCTCGCAGCGCGCTTCCGCGGACCCCGCAGGGCGGCCGGCGAACCCGGCAGCATCCCGTGTCATGGCTGCGTCGTTGGTACCGGTATGAACACCTGCCATCCGCCCGCCACCGGCGGCACCCCCGCCACGGCCCTCCCCCAGCAGACCCAGAGCTGGACGACCAGCGCCGCGGCCCAGGCCAGCGACGTCCTGAGCGGTCTGCGCACCGTCGAGGTTCCCGTCGCGGCCCTCCAGGCGGCCCTCCTGATCATGACCGAGCTCGTGGCCAGACCCCACGAGTCGATCGAGATGCGGGACGCGGCCCGCGAGATCTGCTCCCTCTTCGCGGGGCTGACGGACTGACCGGCCGCACGGCCGCCGCGCACGGCGGCACGGACCGGTCCCACCGCTCCCCGTGCCCACCGGCCGGCCGGCGCCCCACCGGGCCCGGCCGGCGG
>NZ_JBHWBW010000014.1:32706-38301 GCF_042735675.1 Kitasatospora sp. NPDC059571 | reverse complement strand
GCCGGTGGGTGGCGCAGAACCTGCCGGCCCCGGGCATCGCCCGTTCGTGGCGGCGGCGCCGTTGACGGCGTGCCGGTGCGTCAGACGTTGACGCCGAAGTCCTGCGCGATGCCGACCAGGCCGGAGGCGTAGCCCTGGCCGATGGCGCGGAACTTCCACTCGCTGCCGGCGCGGTAGAGCTCGCCGAAGATCATGGCGGTCTCGGTGGCGGCGTCCTCGGAGAGGTCGTAGCGGGCGATCTCGGCGCCGCCGGCGGCGTTCAGCACGCGGATGTAGGCGTTGCGGACCTGGCCGAAGGACTGGCCGCGGCTGACCGCGTCGTAGATCGAGACCGGGAAGGTGATCCGGGTGACGTCGGCGGGCAGGCCGGCGAGGTTGACGTTGATCGCCTCGTCGTCGCCGGCGCCCTCGCCGGTGCGGTTGTCACCGGTGTGCACGACGGTGCTGTCCGGGGTGCTGGTGTTGTTGAAGAAGACGAAGTGACGGTCGGAGTACACCTTGCCGTCGTTGTTCAGCACGATCGCGCTGGCGTCGAGGTCGAACTCGGCACCGGTGGTGGTGCGGACGTCCCAGCCGAGGCCGACGGTGACGGCCGTGAGGCCGGGGGCCTCCTTGGTCAGCGAGACGTTGCCACCCTTGGAGAGGCTCACGGGCATGGTGTGTGTGTCCCTTCGGTCGCTTTTGTTCGGAAGAACGCTGGTCGCGGGGGCCATGGTTCCAGGAAGGGCGGTGTTTCTCGCACGAATCGTCCCGGAAGGGGGTGTCGCGGGGTCAGACCCGCGGAAAGCGCCCCTGCACCGTCCAGATGTTCGGATTGTCGGCCAGGCCGTCGTGCAGGTCCGTCAGGTCCGCGAGAACGTCCTGGAGGAAGTCGCGGGCCTCGCGGCGGAGCTCGGCGTGGCGCACCACGGCGGGCTCGGCGTCCCGCAGCCAGGTGGCGCTGATCTCGACCAGGCCGAACCGCCGGGCGAACCGCAGCAGCTCGGTGTTCTGGGTGAAGTCCAGGTCGGCGGTCTGCACGACCGCCGCCCGGCTGCCCCGAGGGTCGCGGTCCAGCTGCTCGACGACGTCGCACAGTGCCCAGGCGAAGTCCAGCACCGGGACCCATCCCCAGGCTGTGGACAGGTCGCGGCCGTCCGCCTCCAGGAAGACGTCGCCGCAGAACAGGTCGTACCGCAGGCTCCGCACCGGGGCGCTGCGGTAGTCGGTCTGCGGGGGGTCGGGGAAGCGGTTGGAGAGGGAGTAGCCGAGCTCGATCACGGCCCCATCCTCCCAGCCGCGGCCCCGCCGAGGGCGCGGGCGGGGGGCCGCACGCGGGCGTGCATAACCGCGTGACCCGGGCGGGTGCGGCGCGCGATGATGGACGCATGTCCGAGCCCATCCGCGTACGGGGGTCGGTGGTCGTCCCCGACGCCGAGCTCGTCTGGCGCTTCTCGCGTTCCTCCGGCCCCGGCGGCCAGCACGTCAACACCTCCGACACCCAGGTCGAGCTGCGCTGGGACCTGGCCGCCTCCGCGGCGCTGCCCCCGGTGTGGAAGGAGCGCGCCCTGGAGCGCCTCGCGGGCCGGCTGGTGGACGGCCGGGTGCTGGTCGTCCGGGCCTCCGAGCACCGCTCGCAGTGGCGCAACCGCGAGGTGGCCGCGGCCCGGCTGGCCTCGCTGCTCGGCGAGGCGACGGCTCCGCCGCCCAAGGCCCGCCGGGCCACCAAGCCGTCCCGCGGGATGGTGGAGCGCCGGCTGTCGAACAAGAAGCACCGCGCGGACCTGAAGCAGGGCCGGGGCCGGATCCGCGACGCCGGGTGAGGGCGCGTCAGCCCAGCCGGCGGTAGTCGCCGCGGAAGTACAGCAGCGGACGCCCGGCCGGGCCCGGCACGGCGGCGTGCAGCACCCGGCCGACCACCAGGACGTGGTCGCCGGCCGTGACCCGCTGCTCCGTCCGGCACTCGACGGTCGCCAGGGCGCCCTCGACCAGCGGCGATCCGGAGTGCTCGCCGCGGCGGTGCGGGGTGTCGGCGAACAGCAGCCGGTCGCTCAGCCGGCCCTTCATGGCGAACCGCGAGGCCAGCGTCCGGTGCTCCTCGCCGAGCAGGGAGACCGCCCAGGTCCCGGCGCGGGTGAGCACGTCGTCCATTCGCGAGTCCTCGCGCACCGACACCAGGACCAGCGGCGGTTCCAGGGACACCGACAGGAACGAGGTCGCGGTCATGCCGACGTCCTCGCCGTCCTCGGGGTCGCAGGCGGTGACCAGGGCCACGCCGGAGGCCAGCTGGCCGAGCGCGGCCCGGAACTCTTCGGGGGTCGCGGCAGGGGCTTGGGAGGGCTGCGGGGAGCTGTACACGTACCGCACGGTAGTCCGCCGCCCGGCGCGGCGGAATCGGCCCCTGGTCGTAGGACCGGCGACCGGGGTGCCGGCCCGGGATTCGCCGGCCGTTCACGCCCCGCGGTGTGTCGCCGGGCCCCGCAGGCCCCCTCGGTACTACCGTCCGACACCCCGCCGACCCACGTGAGGAGGGCCCGATGTCGGTGGATGTCCTGCTTTCCGTCCGCTGCACTGGGTATGGGTACGCAGGTGTTGTGTGATTTAAGTCACAAGTGACGACGTATTGCTGACCGAGCGTGCCTATCGCTGTGCTCGCTGTGATTCAGTTTCTTCTGGCAATCGGACGATAACCATCACCGCCTATCCGAAGCAGCCGGGGAGCCCCCGCATGGAAGCCGAGTCGGAGCCCTACGTCCGCCTCGCGACCCTCCGCACCTTGCACCGGGTCGTGGCGGACCTCAACGCTGCCCGCAGCCTGGCCGGCACCCTGCAGGCCGTGGTGGAGGGCGCGGTGCACGGGCTCGGGTTCGACGCGGCCGCGGTGAGCCTCGTCCGGCCCGACGGCGACCTGGTGGTGGCGGCCGTCTGGGAGGTCGAGGAGAGCGGGGTCGGCGGGCCCGCGGTGCTGCTCGGCCAGGTCGGCCCGCGCGACTCCTGGGACCGGATGCTGAGCGTCAGCGACCACTGGGGCACCCTGCGCTTCCTGCCCTACGACCGAGGCTGGGCCGTCGGCACCGACGTGCCGACCTGGACGGGCGACGGCCCGCTGCCGGTCTACGCCAACGACTGGCACCCGCGGGACTTCCTCTTCGCCCCGATGTACAGCGCCGGCGGCGACCTGCTCGGCGTGCTCTCGGTGGACCGCCCGCGCAGCGGCAAACGGCCCGGCGCGTGGACCCGCGAGGCGCTGGAGATGTTCTCCCTGCAGGCCTCCATAGCCATCGGCAACGCCCGGCTGCGCGCCGAGATGCAGCGCGCGCTGGCCCGCCTGGAGAAGGAGCAGCAGGCGCTGCGCGCCAGCGAGGAGAGCTTCCGTCAGGCGTTCGAGTACGCGCCGAGCGGGATGGCCATCACCGAGCTGCACGGCGCCGGGCGCGGCCAGCTCACCCGGGTCAACGACGCCCTCTGCCGGCTGCTCGGCCGGCCCCGGGCGACCCTGCGGCAGCAGAGCTTCGCCGACCTCGTCCACCCGGAGGACCTCGCCCTGCTCCAGCGCACCAGCGCCGAGGGCGGCCGCGCCGAGCTCAGGCTCTCCCGGCGCGACGGCGGCTACCAGTGGGTCTGCCTGCGCAACTCGGTGGTCGCGGACGCGGCGGAGGGTCCGAGCTTCCTGCTGACCCACGTCGAGGACATCGAGGACCGCAAGCTCCACGAGCTCCAGCTCGCCCACCGGGCCAGCCACGACGCGCTCACCGGGCTGCCGAACGGCGCCGAGCTGCGCACCCGGCTCGGCCGCCGGCTGTGCAGCCTCCCGCAGGCGCCCGGCGGGGCCGCCGCGCACGGCGCCGCGTTCGCGGCCTCCGGGCTGTCCTACAGCGCCCACGCGGCCTTCGAGGGGTCCGTGCCGGCCGCGCCCAGCCACGGCTACGGCTCGGCCGACCCGGCGCTGGACCGTGACGTCGAGGCCTTC
Organism: Kitasatospora sp. NPDC059571; assembly: GCF_042735675.1. NCBI lineage: Bacteria > Bacillati > Actinomycetota > Actinomycetes > Kitasatosporales > Streptomycetaceae > Kitasatospora > Kitasatospora sp. NPDC059571. The sequence goes on along the minus strand of NZ_JBHWBW010000014.1, from coordinate 34,352 downwards.
GTGTCCGGCGCGGTGCTCGGCCGCGCCGAGCTGCGCCACGCCGCCCACGTGCACACCGTTGTCCCGGTCGAGCTGCCCGAGGACCCCGAGCCGTGGAACGCCGGGCACCGGGTGCCGCCGCCCGGCGACAAGGGCCTCGCGGTGCTCTTCTGCGACCTCGACGGCTTCAAGTCGATCAACGACCGGTTCGGCCACAACGCCGGCGACGCGGTGCTCATCGAGGTCGCCCGGCGGCTCCAGCAGGCCGTCCGGGAGGGCGACACGGTGGCCCGGCTCGGCGGCGACGAGTTCGTGGTGCTGGCCGACGGCATCGGCCGCCAGGAGGCCAAGGACCTGGCCGGGCGGCTGCGCAACGCGATCATCCCGCCGATGCGGATCGACAACCGGGCGATGCGGGTGGGCGTCAGCCTGGGCATCGGCTGGGCCGGCTGCGGCATGTCGATCGAGGAGGTCCTGCACGCCGCGGACGAGCGGATGTACGACGAGAAGCGGGCGCGTGGAGGTTCTGTGCGCGGCGCGCGCGGAGAGCGTTCCCACCGGCGCGCGGGCTAGCCGCGGCCCAGGTCTGCTTTCCCCGGGGTCGGCCCCGTTAGGTAGGGTTCCCCGGTACGAGCGTCCACCATCTGCCCGGGGAGTGAGCACCGTGACCACGGACGGCAGCAACGGCGCGCCCGAGGGCGCGGGAGACGACGACCCGTTCGGGTACCTCTACCGCCCGGCCGACGGCTCCGCCGCACCGGCCCAGCCGCGCAGCTCCTACAGCCGCCCGATGGAGGTCGGCCGCGCCCAGTACGGGCAGCAGCCCGCCCCGGCGCAGCAGCCGTACCCGCCCCAGGCGCCGTACGGCCAGCAGCAGCAGCCCTACGGGCAGCAGACGGCGCCGCACGGCACCCTGCCGACCGCGCCGCTGCCCCAGCAGAGCCGGTACGCCGAGCGCTCCCGGCCGCGGCCGGGCGACGACCGGCCGAGCGGCGGGCGCGGCAAGGGTGCGGTGATCGGCGCGGTCGCGGTGGTCGCCGCGGTCGCCATCGGCGTGGGCATCGCACTCTCCTCCGGCGACCCGGACGGCACCTCCAAGGCGTCCAAGGGCGCCCACAGCAGCGCCCCGGCCGCACCGAGCAGCGCGGCGGCCCCCTCGTCGGCGCCGGCGAGCCCCACGCCGGACGGCAAGCCGGTCTCCGACGCGGCCAAGCTCCAGGCCCAGAACGCCCCGTCGGCGAACACCGTCAAGGGCGCCGTCTCGGCGGACGGCAGCTACCTGACGCTGCAGGGCGGTTCGACGGTGACCTGGACGGTGTCCGCCCCGCAGGCCGGGCAGTTCAAGTTCTGGCTGCACTTCAACAACACCGGGGCCGACCAGCCGGCGCAGGTGACCGTCAACGGCAAGGACCACCCGGGCGGGGTGACCTTCAAGAACTACTCGAAGGGCTCCACCGACCAGGACCGCGCCTGGTACAGCACCAACATATGGCCGCAGCTGCAGGCCGGGACGAACACCCTCACGGTGACCCTCCCGGCCGGGAGCAGCGGCAGCATCCTGCTCGACCAGGTCGCGGGGGGGGGGGGGGGGCGGGTGGTGGGCGCGGGCGCCAGAAGACAGCGCGCGGCTGTGGGGAGACGCCGCGCCGACGCCCCCACAGCGCCCC
>NZ_JBHWBW010000014.1:31391-32696 GCF_042735675.1 Kitasatospora sp. NPDC059571 | reverse complement strand
GACCCCCCGGGCGGGGCGCCGCGGCCGCACCCTGCTCGCCCCGGGCGCGCTCCCCGACTTGGGGGTCCGCGACTACCCGAAGAGCTGACCAGCGCGGCGAGCCGGGCGACCGCGACGGCCATCGCCTCGCGGCCGTCGGCGAGGTAGCGCCGCGGGTCGGTCGTCCCGGCGTGCTCGGCCAGGTGCCGGCGGACGGCCGGGGTGAACGCGGTGTTGAGCGCCGTCCCGATGTTGACCTTCACCAGGCCGGCCGCGATGCCGTCGGCCAGCTGGCCGTCCGGCACGCCCGAACTGCCGTGCAGCACCAGCGGTACGGGCACCGCGGCCGCCAGCCGGGCGATCAGGCCGTGGTCGAGCTCGGCGGTGCGGGCGGTCATCGCGTGCGAGCTGCCGACCGCGACGGCCAGGGCGTCGACGCCGGTGTCGGCCACGTACCGGGCGGCCTCCGCGGGGTCGGTCCGGGCGCCCGGGGCGTGCGGGGAGAGCGGCGGCTCGCCCTCCTTGCCGCCGACCCGGCCGAGCTCCGCCTCCAGGTGCAGGCCGTGCCGGTGCGCCCAGGAGGCCGCCTCGGCGGTGGACTTGACGTTGTCGTCGTGCGGCAGCCGGGAGGCGTCGTACATCGCCGAGGAGAATCCCGCGCCCGGTGCGGCGTGCAGCAGGCCGAGGTCCTCGACGTGGTCCAGGTGGAGCGAGAGCGGCACCCGGGCGGCGGCCGCGACCTCGGTGCAGGCACGGGCGAGCGGCAGCAGCCGGCCGCCGTGGTAGCGGACGGCGTTCTGACTGATCTGCAGCACGGCCGCGCAGCCGGCCCGTTCGGCGCCCTCGGCGATCGCCTCGGCGTGCTCCAGGGTGATCACGTTGAACGCGGGCAGGCCGCGGCGGGCGGCCGCGGCGGCGGCCAGCAGGTCGGCGGTGGCGGCAAGAGGCATGGCTGTCCCCCAGGGGGTGAGTGACGGGACGCAGTGCCGCCACTCACCCCCCGGCACGGGACGGGGGGATCAGACCGAGACGGCCCGGGAGAGGCGGTCGGCGCCGGTGATCCACTCGCCGCGGCGCATCACCGCGACGAGTTCGTACGTGTCGGAGTCGAGGACGACGAGGTCGGCGTACTTGCCGGCCTCCAGCGACCCGATGGAGTCCGCCAGGCCCAGCAGGCGGGCCGGGACGGTGGACAGGGACTCGAGGGGCGGGGGGCGGGGGCGGGCCCGTGCGGGTGGGGGGGGCCGGGCACCCCACCCGAGGGGGGGGGGGCTTAAAAAAAAAACACGGCACCCAAAAATCCGGCGGTGGGGTTGTGGGTGGTGG
>NZ_JBHWBW010000014.1:18820-31381 GCF_042735675.1 Kitasatospora sp. NPDC059571 | reverse complement strand
GGGGGGCCAGGGGCCCCCACACCCCCCCCGGGGGGGCGCCCCCCCCCCCCCGCGGGCGGGCGGCGCGGGGGCCCCGGCCCGCGCCGGCGGGGCCGAGGGACAGGCCGTTGACGGTGACGGAGCGCCGGAACGCCACGTCGAGGGTGAGCGTGGAGCCGGCGATCGAGCCGCCCTCGACCAGCCGCGCGACGCCGTCCGCCACCCGGACCTGGAGCGGCCCGAGCGGGTACAGGCCGTCGCCCATGCCGGCGGCGCCCATCGCGTCGGTGATCAGCGCCACCCGGCCGGCGCCGGCCGTGCCGTACGCCAGGTCGAGCACCGAGGGGTGCAGGTGGACGCCGTCGTTGATCAGCTCGACGGTGACCCGCTCGTCCTCCAGCAGGGCGACGATCGGGCCGGGGTCGCGGTGGCCGATGCCCGGCATCGCGTTGAACAGGTGGGTGGCCACCGTGGCGCCGGCCTCGACGGCCTCCAGCGTCAGGGCGTAGTCGGAGTCGGTGTGGCCGACCGCCGCGATCACCCCGAGGTCGGCGAGCATCCGCACCGACTCCAGGCCGCCGGGCAGTTCGGGGGCGAGGGTGACCATCCGGGCATGGCCGCGGGCCGCGTCCACGACCTTGCGCACCAGCGCCGGGTCGGGGTCGCGCAGCAGGTCCGGCCGGTGCGCGCCGCAGCGGCCGGGCGAGATGAACGGGCCCTCGAAGTGGACGCCGGCCAGCACGCCGTCCTCGACCAGCTCGGAGAGCACGGCGGCCTGGCGGCACACCTCGTCGATCTCGCCGGTGACGGTGGAGGCGACGGTGGTGGTGGTGCCGTGCGCCAGGTGGGTGCGGGCCGCGGTCAGCGCCTCCTCGGCCACGCCGGAGGCGTACGAGGCGCCGCCGCCGCCGTGCACGTGCAGGTCGACGAAGCCCGGGACGACCGTGTACCCGGTCAGGTCGAGGTCGCCCGGTCCGGTGTCCCCGCCCAGGGCGGCGATCCGCGCGCCCTCGACGACGATCCGGCCGTGCTCGGCGACGCCGTCGGGCAGGACGAGTCTGGCGCCGGCCAGTGCAGTACGCTCCGCGCTGGTCACGCGGTCACCTCCATGGAGAGCAGATCCCAGGCGAGCAGACCCGCGCCCAGGGACGCGGCGGTGTCTCTGAGCATGGCCGGGACGACCTGGGGCGGCATCTGGAAGGTCAGCCGCTTGCTCACCGCCGAACGCAGGGGTGTGAAGAGCGTGTCACCAGCCTCGGCGAGGCCGCCGCCGACGATCACCGTGGACGGGTCGAGCAGGCTCTGCGCCAGCACGATGCCGTCCGCGAGGGCGTCCACCGCGTTCTGCCAGACCGCCGCGGCGCGCTCGTCGCCCGCCTCGACCGCGACGGCGCAGGCCGCCGCGTCCGCCTCCGGGTCGCCGCTCGCGGCGGCCCAGGCCCGGGAGACCGCGGAGGCCGAGGCCAGGGTCTCCAGGCAGCCGCGGGCACCGCAGCCGCAGGCCGGTCCGCCGGGGCGGACCACCACGTGGCCGATCTCGCCGCCGTAGCCGTGCGCACCCGCCTCGATCCGGCCGCCGATGCCGATGGCGCCGGCGATGCCGGTGCCGAGCGCGACGAACAGGAACCGGTCCACGCCACGGCCGGCGCCGATCCGGCCCTCGGCCAGCCCGCCGGAGCGGACGTCGTGGCCGAGGGCGACCGGCAGGCCGCCGAGGCGCTCGCCGAGCAGCTTGCGCAGCGGCAGGTCCCGCCAGCCGAGGTTGGCCGAGAAGACCGCGATCCCGTTCTTCTCGTCGATCGTCCCCGGCACGGCGACGCCGGCGGCGAGGGGCGCGCACCCGAAGCGGGCGCGGCCCTCGTCCGCCAGGTCGGCGGCGAAGTCGAGGATGGCGGCGACCACGGCGTCCGTGCCCTGCTCCCGCCCGGTCGGCCGGCGTGCCTCCGACAGCACGGAGCCGTCCTGGGCGAGCAGTGCGGCCTTCATGCCGGTACCGCCCACATCGAGTGCGATGACGTGCTTCACGGGGGACAGTCTCCCTTGAGCCGGCTGGAGAGGTCTAGTCCAGTTGCGTGATTGGTCTGGTCCATGAGAGTGAGGTTTGTCGCTGTTCAGGCCCTGCTGGGCCGGTTTGCCCCGGCCGCCCTCCCTCCGGTCGCCCGACCCGGCCGGGTCTCAGCCCAGCACCACGGACCGGGTCAGGTTCCGCGGCCGGTCCGGGTCCAGCCCGCGCGCGGCCGCGATCGCCAGGGCGAGCCGCTGCACCCGGACCAGGTCGGCCAGTGGATCGATGCCCGCTGCGCCCGAGTCGGACACCAGCAGAGCCCCGGCCGCCGCGACCTGTGCGGCCAGCCCGTCCGGCAGCTCGCCGAACACCCAGACCGCGCGGCCCGGAGCCGCGATGCTGATCGGCCCGTGCCGGTACTCCATCGCCGGGTAGGCCTCCGTCCAGGAGAGCGAGGCCTCACGCATCTTCAGCGCCGCCTCCTGGGCCAGCCCGACCGTCCACCCCGTGCCGAGGAAGGCGAACTGCTCGCAGGCCGCCAGCTCCGCGGGGACCTCCGCCGCCACCGCGCCCTGCGCGTCGCCGGCGGCCGCGGCGACCGCCCGGACGCCGCCGGGCAGCGCGCCCGCCAGCTCCAGGTGCGCCCGCAGCAGCGCCAGCACCGAGGTCGCGAAGCGGGTCTGCACCACCGACCGCTCGTCGGCGAAGCCGAGGTCGACCACCCGGTCGGCCACCGCGGCGACCGGCTGCGCCGGGTCCGCGGTGATCGCCGTGGTGGGCGCGCCGGTGCGGCGCAGCAGGTCCAGCACCTCGGTGGTGGTGCCGGAGCGGCTGATCGCCAGGACCCGGTCGTAGTGGCGGCCGTACGGGAACTCGGAGGCCGCGAAGGCGTCGGTCTCGCCGTGCCCGCCGGCCTCGCGCAGTGACGCATAGGCCTGCGCCATGAACCAGGACGTGCCGCAGCCGACCACGGCCACCCGCTCGCCCGGCTGCGGCAGGTCGGCGAGCGAACCGGCGGCCAGTGCCGCGGCCGCGCGCCAGTCGGCGGGCTGGGTGGCGAGCTCCTCGGCGGTCACGGATGGCTGGGACATGAAGCGGCTCCTCGGGCTGAACGGCGCGGAACTGCGTGAAGGTGATTGATTTATAGCTCTTTCGCGCAGCTCTGCGCAATAATGCGAGAGGATGGCCCTGCGGAGCGGCCGCCGCCGGGGCGCACCGCGCACCCGGTGTGCAAAGCTGTGCAGGCTTCGCGCAGTTGCGCGCAGCGAATCCGACACCGGCGCAGGAGGGGTGGCACGCGTGTCCAGGTACGAGCGGTGGAACGCCCTGCTGGAGCTCCTCGCCGAGCAGGGCCGGCTGGAGGTCGAGGAGGCCGCCGACGCCCTCCAGGTCTCCGCCGCCACGATCCGGCGCGACCTCGACCAGCTGGCCCGGCAGCAGATGGTCACCCGCACCCGCGGCGGCGCGGTCGCCCACCACGTCTCCTACGACCTGCCGCTGCGCTACAAGACCGCCCGGCACGCGGACGCCAAGCAGCGGATCGCCGCCGCGGTCGCCGCACTGGTCTCGCCCGGCGAGGTGGTCGGCCTCAACGGCGGCACCACCACCACCGAGGTGGCCCGCGCGCTCGCCGTCCGCCCCGAGCTCACCGAGCGGCCGGAGAGCGGGCCCGGCCAGGGTCTCACCGTGGTCACCAACGCGCTGAACATCGCCAACGAGCTGACCGTGCGCCCGCAGGTCAAGATCGTGGTCACCGGCGGGGTGGCCCGCCCCCAGTCCTACGAGCTGATCGGCCCGCTGGCCGGGCTGGTGCTCGGCGAACTCGCCCTCGACGTCACGGTGCTGGGCGTGGACGCGCTCGACGTGGTGCACGGCGCCACCGCCCACCACGAGGGCGAGGCCGGGGTGAACCGGCTGCTCGCCGACCGGGCCCGCCGCGTGGTGGTCGCCGCCGACTCCTCCAAGCTCGGCCAGCGGGCGTTCGCCCGGATCTGCGGCGCGGAGGCGATCGACACCCTGGTCACCGACTCCGGGGCCGACCCGGACGTGGCGCGGGCCTTCACGGAGGCCGGACTTCAGGTGATCACGGTCTGAACGGGTGGCCGAACAGTCCGGATTCGCCCGGTTCCGGTTGCACCTGATGCAACGTCATCCGCCACTTCGATAACTACCGGCCAAAGAGGTCTGGACCACCGGTGCGGGAGCTTGGGAGGGTGGCCGCCGCTCACCCTCCCGAAGGCGGTACCGCGTTGAACACTCCTGCCCGCAAGCGCCCGCTGCGCACCTCCTGTCGCGCCGGCCTGTCGGCCGCGACCGCCGCCGTCCTGCTGCTCAGCGGCTGCGGCGTCGTCGACGGCCTCAGCGGGACGGTGACCCTCACGCTGGTCGCCGCCGACTACGGCGACACCGAGGCCAACAGCACCTCGCACTTCTGGGACGACGTGGTGCAGCGCTTCCAGGCCGCCAACCCGGACATCAAGGTCAGCGTCGACCTGCAGAGCTGGAGCGACATCGACCACCACGTCGCCGACCTGCTGAAGTCCGGACACACCCCCGACCTCGTGCAGACCGGCGGCTTCGCCGACCAGGTCGCCGCGGGCCGGCTCTACCCCGCCACCGACGTGCTCTCCATCGACGCCCAGGCGAACATGATCGACGCGTTCTCCCGGGCCGGACAGGTGCTCGGCAGCCAGTACGGCATCCCGTTCGTCGCCTCCACCCGGGTCTTCTTCTACAACAAGACCGTCTTCGCCAAGGCCGGCATCACCGCACCCCCCGCCACCTGGGACGAACTGCGGCGCGACGCCGAGCTGATCAAGTCCAAGGTGCCCGGGGTCATCCCGTACGCGCTGCCGCTCGGCCCGGAGGAGTCCCAGGCCGAGTCGATGATCTGGGCCATGGGCGGCGGCGGCGCCCTCGCCGACAACGCGGGCAACTACACCATCGACACCCCGCAGAACCGGGCCACCTTCGCCTGGCTGCGCACCAACCTCGTGCAGCGCCACCTCACCTACGCCGACCCGGCCGCCACCGACCGCAAGACCGCGTTCAACGACTTCGCGGCCGGCAAGGTGGCGATGCTCAACGGCCACCCGGGCCTGGTCGCCAAGGCCGTCGCGGCCAAGATCGACTACGGCACCACGGCCATCCCGCGCCGCGACGCCTCGGTCAAGGACGCCACCTTCGGCGTCGCCGACTGGATCATGGCGTTCAAGGCCAACGGCCACCGCGCCGAGATCAAGAAGTTCCTCAACTTCCTGTACGAGCAGGAGAACCAGCTCAAGTTCGACGAGCAGTACAACCTGCTGCCGGTCACCCAGGACACCCGCCAGGAGATGACCTCCAACGGGCGGCACGCGGACCTGGCGGAGTTCCTCAACGCGCTGCCGACCGCCAACTTCTACCCGTACGGCGACCCGTCCTGGGACAAGGTCAGCGGCATGGTCAAGAAGCAGATCGGCAACGCCGTCAAGGACGACGGCGACCAGGCGCTCGCCGCCCTCCAGACCGCCGCCTCCACCGAGGCCGCCCGGGCCCGCAAGGGGTAGGCCCCCCGGGGCCCGGGCCCGCCGGGTCAGGACACGGTCAGCGCGTACGCCTTGCGGAGGGTCTCGTGCACCGTCCAGGTGGTCCGGTCGCCCGCCCGCAGGACCGCGGCGTCGCCCGGCCCCACCTCCAGGGTCGGGCCGCCCGCCACCTCGATGGTGGCCCGGCCGCTCAGCACCACGAACAGCTCGTCCGCCTCGGTGTCGGTCACCACGCCCGGCGTGATCTGCCAGAGGCCGCGCAGCTCGCGGCCGTCCGGGGAGCTCCAGAGCACCCGGCCGGTCACCTCCGGCGTACCGGAGACGATCTGCGCGGGATCGAGCGGCTCGGGCTCCAGCTCGGCGTCGGGGACGTGCAGCACGAAGGTCATGGAGCGACGCTAACCGGGAGCCGACCCGGGCCGCGACGGCAGAGTGTGTCGCACCGGCCGGGCAGAATGACACCCCGTAAGAGGAGGTGGACGCGGCCATGGCCGACCTGACCGAGCGCGAACGCGCGGTGCTCGCCCTGGAGGCCCGGCCCTGGCGGACGGCCGGCGCCAAGGAGCGGGCCATCCGCGAGGAGCTCGACGTCTCCGCCACCCGGTACTACCAGCTGCTGAACGCGCTGCTGGACCGGCCGGAGGCCCTCGCCGCCGAACCCGTCCTGGTCAACCGGCTGCGCCGGATCCGCGAGCGGCGCCGGGCCGAGCGGTAGGTCCCGGGGCCGGACGGGGCCCGGCGTCCGGGTATCCGCCCGCCCGGGCTGGGTAGCGTCCAGGACATGGGGATCACCGAGGACTTCCGACCGCACACCGCCGCCGGGCGGGACGGCCTGGCGGCACTGCTGGCCGCCCCCGCCGAGGGGGTGGTCGCACTGGACTTCGACGGCACGCTGGCGCCGATCGTCGCCGACCCGGACAGTGCCCGCGCCCACCCGGAGGCCGCCGCCGCCCTCTCCGCGCTGGCGCCGCACCTGGCCGCCGTGGTCGTGGTGACCGGCCGCCCGGCCCACCTCGCGGTCGAGTACGGGGGCTTTCGCGACGTGCCGGGGCTGGAGCACCTCACGGTGCTCGGGCAGTACGGCGCCGAGCGCTGGGAGGCCCGGACGGGCGAACTGTCCGCGCCCGAGCCGCCGCCCGGGGTCGCCGCGGTGCGGGCGGCGCTGCCCGCCGTCCTGGCGGACGAGGGCGCGCCCGAGGGCACCTGGACGGAGGACAAGGGCCGGGCGCTCGCCGTGCACACCCGCCGGACGGCCGAACCGCAGCAGGCCATGGACCGGCTGCGGGAGCCGCTGGCCGCGCTCGCGGCCGCGCACGGCCTGGTCGTGGAGCCCGGCCGGTTCGTGCTGGAGCTGCGCCCGCCCGGGGTGGACAAGGGCGCCGCGCTGACCGCCTTCCTGGCCGAGCGGCCCGCCCGCACCGTGCTCTACGCCGGCGACGACCTGGGCGACCTGCCGGCCTACGCGGCGGTCGACGAGCGCCGGGCGGACGGCCTGCCCGGGCTGCTGGTGTGCAGCGGGCCGACCACCGGCGAGGAGCCCGTGCGCGACCTCGCCGACCGGGCGGACCTCGTCGTCCCGGGCCCGGCCGGCGTGGTGGCACTGCTGGCGGCGATCGCCGGGGAGCTCAGCCCAGGGCGTTGAGCTGGTCCAGGAACCACTGCTGGGGCGGGAGCGCGGTGGCGGCCGCGGCGAGCCGCTTGGTGCGGTCGGCGCGCTCGCCGTCGGGCATCGTCAGCGCCCGGTGCAGCGCCTCGGCGGTCTCCACCACGTCGTACGGGTTGACCGTGACGGCGTCGTCGGCGAGCTCCGCGTGCGCCCCGGCCTCGCGGGACAGAACGAGCGCGCAGCCGTTGTCGGAGACCACCGGGACCTCCTTGGCGACCAGGTTCATCCCGTCCCGGATCGGGTTGACCAGGGCGACGTCGGCGAGCCGGTAGGCCGCCAGCGACCGCGGGAAGTCGTCGTTGACGTGCAGGATCAGCGGCTGCCAGGAGGGCGTGGCGAACTCGTCGACGATCTCGGTCGCGATCCGCTGCACGGCCGCCGTGTACTCCCGGTACTCGGGCAGGTCGTGCCGTGACGGGTAGGCGAAGGCGATGTGCACCACCCGGTCCAGCCACTCGGGGCGCGTGCGCAGCAGGTGCCGGTAGGCGAGCAGGCCGCGGACGATGTTCTTGCTCAGCTCGGTGCGGTCGACCCGGACGATCGTCCGCCGGTCGCCCACCGCCTCGCGCAGCGAGGCCAGCCGGGCGTCGACGTCCGGCCGGCGCGAGCGCTCCCGCAGGAAGTCCGCGTCGGCGCCGAGGCCGTGCACCCCGAGCCGGGTGGTGCGGCCCGCGTACGTGACGGTCATCGCGGCGCGGTCGACCTCGGCGCCCAGTACGGCGGCGCAGCAGTCGGCGAAGGCCAGCGCCCAGCGCTCGGTGAGGAACCCGGCCCGGTCCGCGCCGAGGATGCCGGTCAGCACGGCGGCGGCGACGTCGTCCGGCAGCATCCGGTAGTACTCCGGCGGGGCCCACGGGGTGTGCGAGAAGTGCCCGATCCGCAGGTCGGGCCGGAGCTCGCGGAGCTGCGCCGGGGCCAGCGAGAGGTGGTAGTCCTGCACCAGCACGGCCGCCCCCGGCGCGGCCTCGGCGGCGAGCGCCTCGGCGAAGGCCGTGTTGTACGCCGTGTACGACTCCCACTCGCGGCGGAAGCGGTCGTCGAAGACCGGGGAGACCGGCGTGTCGTACAGCAGGTGGTGGACGAACCACAGGGTGGAGTTGGCGATGCCGTTGTAGGCGCGGGCGAAGGTGCCGGGCTCGATGTCCAGCATCCGGACGGCCTGTCCGCCCACGTCGTACCCGGCGAGGTCGAGCCGGCCGTCCGGGGCCTGCCGGGCGGCCTGCCGGTCCGCGTCGCCGAGGGCGGCGCACACCCAGACCGCGGAGGGGTCGTCGATCGCGGACAGCCCGGAGACCAGTCCGCCGCCGCCTCTGCGCAGGGTCAGCGTGCCGTCGTCCTCGCTGCTGAAGGACACCGGGCCGCGATTCGAGGCCACCAGGATCGGGGCGGCACCGGACGGCTTCGGGGGTTCGAACGCGAGATCGGCCATATTCCCTAGCTTGCCGCGCGGCCGGGGGCGCAAACCATCCGGCGGCGGACCGCGGGCCGGCGGCCCGTGAACTTCAGGGAAACGCCCGGTGCTCCAGGTACTCCGGGACGGTGCGCATCGGCGGCCGCTCCAGCGCGGTGACCGGGTGGGTGTGCCCGGTGAAGCCGAGGCCCTCCGGGTCCCGGTCGAACTGGGTGAGCATCGGCCGCACCAGGTCCGCGGAGGCCTTCAGCCGGTGGCTGCGGTCCAGGCGCTCCAGGGCGGTGCGGTAGATGGTCGCCGCCATCCGGCCGAGTGCCTGGCCGTCCTGGTGCCTGTGGTGGCGCACCCCCACGTCCACCTGGGCCAGCGCGTCCAGGCCGACCTCCTCCAGGGCGTCCACCAGCAGGCCGAGCTCCACCCCGTAGCCGGTCGGGAACGGCAGCCGCTCCAGCAGCGAGCGCCGGGCCGCGTACTCGCCGCCGAGCGGCTGGACGAAGCCGGCCAGCTGCGGCCAGTGCAGGTTGAGCAGCGGCCGGGCGACCAGTTCGGTGACCCGGCCGCCGCCGGCCGGCACCACCGCGCCCTCGGTCTCCAGCGGGCGGTCGTACATCGCCTTGACCAGCTGGATCCCCGGGTCGGTGAGCAGCGGGCCGACGATGCCGGCCACCAGCGCCGGGTCGAACTCCCGCAGGTCCGCGTCGACGAAGCAGACGATCGCGCCGGAGGTCGCCAGCAGCGACCGCCACAGCACCTCGCCCTTGCCCGGCGCGGCCGGCACCCGCGGCAGCAGATCGTCCCGGTGCACCACCCGGGCGCCGGCCGCACGGGCCCGTTCGGCGGTGCGGTCCACCGAGCCGGAGTCGACCACCACCAGCTCGTCGACCAGCGGCAGACGCTCCATCAGCTCCGTGCGGACGGCGGCCACGATCTCGCCGACGGTCGGCTCCTCGTCCAGCGCCGGCAGCACCACGCTCACCGTGCCGTCCGGGCCGGCCGCCCGCTTCGCGGCGAGCAGCCGCTCGACCGGGCGGTCGGCCGCCGTCCAGGAGCGGCGGCGCAGCCAGGACGCCACCTCCGGGAGGACGTCGGGACGGGGCTGGTCGGTCACGGTCTCGCTCCTCGTAACTTCCATCTCGCGGATCGGACAAGGGGCCTCACGGCTCGGGCCTTCGGATACAGTCTTCGTACTGCGGCCCGACCATCGCACGCCGGGGTCGCCGCAGAGCAGGACCCACAACTTCACAGAGCTCATCCAGAGGGACTGAGGGAACGGCCCGTCGACGTCCCGGCAACCTTCTCGCGCGGCGCTTGCAGGCCCCGGCGGGACAGGTGCCAATTCCGGCCCGTGGCGCGACCGCACCACGGGGAAGATGAGGAGAGAGGCCTCCGCCACCATGGCTACCGCTACCCCTGCACCCGCCGACACCGTCGACCTCGGCCCCGCCGCCGCCCTGTCCTGTCGGGAGTGCGGCACCCGCTTCCCGCTCGGCCCCAGCTTCGCCTGCCTGGAGTGCTTCGGCCCGCTGGAGATCGCCTACGACTACGCCGGCTACGAGGCCGAGGAACTGCGCAAGCGGATCGAGGCCGGCCCGGCCAGCATCTGGCGCTACGCCCCGTTGCTGCCCGTCCCGGCGGACGTCGCGTCGAAGCCCAACCTGAACCCCGGCTGGACCCCGCTGGTCAAGGCCGACAACCTCGGCCGCGAGCTCGGCTTCACCGCCCAGCTGCACGTCAAGGACGACTCCGGCAACCCGACCCACTCCTTCAAGGACCGGGTCGTGGCCTGCGCCATCGAGGCCGCCCGCGCCTTCGACTTCACCACCCTCTCCTGCTCCTCCACCGGCAACCTGGCCGGCGCGGTCGGCGCGGCCGCCGCCCGGGCCGGCTTCAACTCCTGCGTGTTCATCCCGCACGACCTGGAGCAGGGCAAGATCGTCATGGCCGGGGTCTACGGCGGCGCGCTGGTCGGCATCGACGGCAACTACGACGACGTCAACCGCTTCTGCTCCGAACTGATCGGCGACCCGGCCGGCGAGGGCTGGGGCTTCGTCAACGTCAACCTCCGCCCGTACTACGGCGAGGGCTCCAAGACGCTGGCGTACGAGATCTGCGAGCAGCTCGGCTGGCGCCTGCCGGAGCAGATCGTCATCCCGATCGCCTCGGGCTCCCAGCTCACCAAGATCGACAAGGGGCTGCAGGAGCTGATCAAGCTGGGCCTGGTCGAGGACCGCCCGTACCGCATCTTCGGCGCCCAGGCCGAGGGCTGCTCGCCGGTCTCCGCGGCCTTCAAGGCCGGCCACGACGTGATCCGGCCGGTCAAGCCGGACACCATCGCCAAGTCGCTGGCGATCGGCAACCCGGCCGACGGCCCGTACGTGCTGGACATCGCCCGCCGCACCGGCGGTGCCGTCGAGGACGTCACCGACGCCGAGGTGGTGGCCGCCATCAAGCTGCTGGCGCGCACCGAGGGCATCTTCGCGGAGACCGCCGGCGGCGTGACGATCGGCGTGCTGAAGAAGCTCGTCGAGACCGGACAGCTGGACCCGTCGAAGGAGACCGTCGCGATCAACACCGGCGACGGCCTGAAGACCCTCGACGCGGTGGCCGACGCCGGACTGACCGCCACCATCCGACCGACGCTGGAGTCCTTCCGCGCCGCCGGCCTCGCCTGAGCAGCCCTCACCCCTTTCCGCCAAGGAGACCCACATGAGCGCCAACGTCCGCATCCCGACCATCCTGCGCACCTACACCGGCGGCTCGGCCGAGGTCAGCGCCGAGGGCGCCACCCTGGCCGCCGTCATCGCGGACCTGGAGCAGAACCACACCGGTATCTCCGCGCGCATCCTGGACGACGCCGGCAAGCTGCGCCGCTTCGTGAACGTCTACGTCAACGACGACGACGTGCGCTTCGCCGAGGGCCTGGAGACGGAGATCAAGGACGGCGCCACCGTGTCGATCATCCCGGCGGTGGCCGGCGGCTGCTGAGCCGCACCCGCACCGGCATCCGCCCGAGCCGCCGTCAGGACCGGAATTCGCATTTCCGGAACTGCCGGCGGCTCTCGGCGTTCCGCTCGAGCGCCGGTGGAATTGCACCGTCCCGAAGGGGAGTAGAGTGCCGGGTGACGGCGTCCCCGCACCGTACCGCCGCCCTGATCAGCCGTGATACGCCCCACCGTGATCCGGTTTCCCCGTTTCTCCCGCGCCGCGTCGATCGCACACGCAAGGCCCCGGCGGCAGTGCCGCGGCCGTCCGCCGGCTGAGACGGCGGCCCGGCGGGCCGGCCCCGGACCTGTCAGGAGAGCGTCAGAATTTACGCGGCGCTATGTCGTTTTCTGCCCGTTATGTCTGGCCGGGAATGCCGTTTTCCTCAGCATTCATCCCGTCATATCCGTTGTCGGGGTGCTCGATTTCTCCGAAGTTGGCTCTGTTGCACAGGGCTCCGGTCCGGATACATTCAGCCGCGGTCGACGCAGTCAGCCGCTCGCGGGGCCCGGTACCGGGCACAGGGCGGGGGTCTGCGGCGTGCGCGGCTGCGTCCAGGGGGGGTTCCCTCGGGCCGGCCTACCAGACCTTGGGCCCGCACCGTGCGGGCCCGTGAAGGGCCAGCACAGCACAAGGGGAGTTCGGAATGGCTCAGGGCACCGTCAAGTGGTTCAACGCGGAGAAGGGCTACGGCTTCATCGCGGTCGACGGTGGTGCGGACGTGTTCGTCCACTACAGCGCGATCCAGATGGACGGCTACCGCACCCTCGAGGAGGGCCAGCGGGTCGAGTTCGAGATCTCCCAGGGGCAGAAGGGTCCGCAGGCGGACATGGTCCGCGCCGCTGCGGCCTGATCGACCTGCGGAGCCTCGGCTCGTCAGAGCTGGCGGCCTTTTCTTCACCGGCAGGCCCGTACGACACACCGCCGGAGCGGGCCCGCGGCGGGGGCGCGGCGCGGGCCCCCGGGCCCCGACACCGCCCACCGGGGTCGG
>NZ_JBHWBW010000014.1:0-18810 GCF_042735675.1 Kitasatospora sp. NPDC059571 | reverse complement strand
GGCGCCCTCACCCCCCGCGGGCGCCCGGCTACGCGCGGGGGGGGGCCTTTTCTACCCGCGCCCGCCCCGACCCCCCCCCGTGCCCGCGCCCCCGCCGGCGTTCGCGGACCGCGGGACACGGGGCCCGGACACGGCCAACGGGCTTGCACTCGCCCACCCAGAGTGCTAATCATTGGCGTTAGCACTCACAGCTTGAGAGTGACAAGCGGACCGGGTCGGTGAGGCCCCCGCGAGCGGTAGGGGACAGGACCCCCGCTCCCAGGGCCGTCCGTCGCGGGCACCTCTGGTCCGAGCAGTCGACCGTGTCCCGGAGGACCACTTCTGATGGCCAAGATCATCGCCTTTGATGAGGAAGCTCGCCGCGGCCTTGAGCGCGGCATGAACCAGCTTGCCGACGCAGTGAAGGTCACGCTCGGCCCCAAGGGTCGCAACGTCGTTCTGGAGAAGAAGTGGGGCGCCCCCACGATCACCAACGACGGCGTCTCCATCGCCAAGGAGATCGAGCTCGAGGACCCGTACGAGAAGATCGGCGCGGAGCTCGTCAAGGAGGTCGCCAAGAAGACCGACGACGTCGCGGGTGACGGCACCACCACCGCCACCGTGCTCGCCCAGGCGCTCGTCCGCGAGGGTCTGCGCAACGTCGCCGCCGGCGCCAACCCGATGGCCCTGAAGCGCGGCATCGAGAAGGCCGTCGCCGCCGTCTCCGACCAGCTCCTGGCCCAGGCCAAGGACGTCGAGACCAAGGAGCAGATCGCCTCCACCGCCTCGATCTCCGCCGCCGACACCCAGATCGGCGAGCTCATCGCCGAGGCCATGGACAAGGTCGGCAAGGAAGGCGTCATCACCGTCGAGGAGAGCAACACCTTCGGCCTGGAGCTCGAGCTCACCGAGGGCATGCGCTTCGACAAGGGCTACATCTCCGCCTACTTCGCCACCGACCTGGAGCGGATGGAGACCTCGTTCGAGGACCCCTACATCCTCATCGCCAACTCCAAGATCTCCTCGGTGAAGGACCTCCTCCCGCTGCTGGAGAAGGTCATGCAGAGCGGCAAGCCGCTCGTCATCATCGCCGAGGACGTCGAGGGCGAGGCCCTGTCGACCCTGGTCGTGAACAAGATCCGCGGCACCTTCAAGTCCGTTGCCGTCAAGGCCCCGGGCTTCGGCGACCGCCGCAAGGCCATGCTCGGCGACATCGCCATCCTCACCGGTGGCACCGTCATCTCCGAGGAGGTCGGCCTCAAGCTGGAGAACGCGGGCCTCGACCTGCTGGGCACCGCCCGCAAGGTGGTCATCACCAAGGACGAGACCACCATCGTCGACGGTGGCGGCGACAGCGACCAGGTCGCCGGCCGGGTGAACCAGATCCGCGCCGAGATCGAGAACAGCGACTCGGACTACGACCGCGAGAAGCTCCAGGAGCGCCTCGCCAAGCTGGCCGGCGGCGTGGCCGTCATCAAGGCCGGCGCGGCCACCGAGGTCGAGCTCAAGGAGCGCAAGCACCGCATCGAGGACGCCGTCCGCAACGCGAAGGCCGCCGTCGAGGAGGGCATCGTCGCCGGTGGTGGCGTCGCGCTGCTGCAGGCCGCGGTCGCCTTCGAGAAGCTGGAGCTGGACGGCGACGAGGCCACCGGCGCCAACATCGTCAAGGTTGCGCTCGAGGCCCCGATCAAGCAGATCGCGACCAACGCCGGCCTCGAGGGCGGTGTCGTGGTGGAGAAGGTGCGCAACCTCCCCGCCGGCCACGGCCTGAACGCCGCCAGCAACGAGTACGTCGACCTCATCGCCGCGGGCATCATCGACCCGGCCAAGGTCACCCGCTCCGCGCTGC
Organism: Kitasatospora sp. NPDC059571; assembly: GCF_042735675.1. Taxonomy (NCBI): domain Bacteria; kingdom Bacillati; phylum Actinomycetota; class Actinomycetes; order Kitasatosporales; family Streptomycetaceae; genus Kitasatospora; species Kitasatospora sp. NPDC059571. The sequence goes on along the minus strand of NZ_JBHWBW010000014.1, from coordinate 16,982 downwards.
AGAACGCCGCCTCCATCGCGGCGCTCTTCCTCACCACCGAGGCCGTCATCGCCGACAAGCCGGAGAAGGCCTCCGCGGCCGCCGGCGGCGGCATGCCGGGCGGTGACATGGACTTCTGATCCTCCCGAGGATCGGCAAGCTCCTGACGCTCTGCGAGGGCGGTCTCCCCACACGGGGAGGCCGCCCTCGCGGCGTTCCGTCGCCGGCGGTCGGTTCCCGGCCGACGGGTGAGCTGCGGGAGAATGGGCGGATGGCCACTGGAGACATCGAAGCCGCCCTGCACAGCGCCCGGGCGCTGATCCTTGCCGACCTGACCGCGCGCGACGTCGCCGACGCCGCGGTGGTGTCCCTGGTGGAGGACGCCGTGACGCACCGGCGGTGGTGGCTGGAGCAGTGGCCGGAGGGCACCGACTACGTCCTGGGCCTGGTCGCGCAGGACGTCCAGGACGCGCTGCTGGAGGGGTACGGCCGGTGGCCGCTCTGCGAGGCGTGCGCGGCCGAGGGCGATCCGCACGCGCTGAGCGTGGAGCCGGAGCTCGGGCCCGAGCCGCACTGGGTGTGCGGCAAGGAGGGCACGGTGGTCGCCGCCGTCGGGGAGCTGCGGTGATCCTGATCGACCCGCCGACCTGGCCCGGCCACGGGAAGCTCTGGTCGCACCTGGTCAGCGACGTCAGCTACGAGGAGCTGCACGCCTTCGCGGCGGAGCTCGGCGCGCCCGCCCGGGGGTTCGAGCGCGACCACTACGACATCCCGGCGCACTGGTACGAGCGGGCGCTCGCGCTGGGCGCCCGGCCGGTCGACAGCCGGGAACTGGTCGCCCGGCTGACCGCCGCCGGGCTGCGGCGACGGAAGGCTAGCCTTCGAGACGGCTGAGCTCGGCGGCCAGGTTGGCGCGCGCCGCGGTGTCGAACCGCTCCCGGGCCGCCGGGGTGCGGTAGAGCGCGGGCAGGGCCAGCAGCTGCCGCAGGATCGCCGCCCGGCCGCTGCGGAAGGCCTCCTCCGGCACGAAGGCGTACTCCTCGCGGACCGCGGCCGCATAGGCGGCGTACTGTTCCGGCGCGGAGCCCAGGACGGCCAGGTCGGCGTCGCACAGCACCTCGCCGTCGGCGTCCCCCGGCGCGGGGTGGTGGGTGACCGTGAGCCGCACCAGCCGGGCGACCTCGGCGACCAGGCCGGCGCCGAGTCCGGCCTCGGTCAGCGCCCGCTCGGCGAGCCGGGCGCTGCGCTCCTCGTTCTCCGAGCGGTCCGGGCGGTAGACCGCGTCGTGGAACCAGGCCGCCAGTCGGACGGCGTCCGGATCGGCGGCACCGTCGGCCAGCGCGTCCACGTGCCCGAGCACCGCCGCCAGGTGCTCGGTGGTGTGGTAGCGGCGCTGCGGCTCGGCCCAGCGCCCCAGCAGGTCGCGGCCGTACGGCTCCGGGTCGGCGGTGGCGCCGCACCGGCGCAGCAGGTCGTTCCAACGGTCCAGCAGCGCGGCGGTCATGACGCCCATTCTGCCCCCGGGCCCGGCGGGCCGGGCGACGGCCCCGGAAACCGGGCCGGGAGGGGGCTCGCCGCGCGGCGGGGGCGTGTGGCAAGGTAAGCGATATGTCTAGACCAATCCTCGAAGTCATCGCGCTGACCGCCCAGGACGCCCGGGCCGCCGAGTCCGGCGGCGCCGACCGGCTGGAACTGGTCACCGACATGGCCGCCGACGGGCTGACCCCCTCGGTGGCCGACTTCGCCGCCATCCGGGCGGCCGTCGCCCTGCCGCTGCGGGTGATGCTCCGCATCCGCGACGGCTTCACCCCGGGCGACCTCGACACCCTCCTGGCCCGCGCCGCCGCCCTGCGCGCCGAGGGGGCCGAGGAGTTCGTCCTGGGCTTCCTCGACCAGGCCGGCGCGGTCGACCTCGGCGCCACCGCCGCGCTCGCCGAGGCCGTGGCGGGCTGCCGCTGGACCTTCCACCGGGCGATCGACCACAGCGCCGACCGGGCCGCCGTGCGCGCCGCCGTCGCCGAGCTGCCCGGGCTGGACACCTTCCTCACCTCCGGCGCCCCGGCCGGCGTCGACGCCGGCCAGGGGGTGCTGGAGGGCGAGCTCGCCAAGGCCGGCGAGCCCGGCTACCGGCAGCGGATCCTGGTCGGCGGCGGCCTGCGGGCCGAGCACGTGCCCGGGCTGCGGGCGGCCGGGTTCGACGGGTTCCACATCGGCGGCGCGGCCCGCGCCGACGGCTGGGCGACCCCGGTGGACACCGCCAAGGTCGCCGCCTGGCGGGCCCTGGTCGACGGCTGACCCCGGCGCGGCCACGGCCGGCGCCGCCGCACCCGGGCGGCGCTACGCCCCGGTCAGCTGCTCCGGCAGCGGCTCGGTGTGCAGCACCGTCAGCCCGGAGACCGCACGGGTCAGCGCCACGTACAGCCGGCGCAGCCCCGTCCGCTCGTCGGGCTCGCCGGCCACCACCGCGGCGGGCTCGTCGAGGACCACGTAGTCGTACTCCAGGCCCTTGGCGAGCGAGGCCGGCACCAGGGTCAGCCGGGCGTCGGCGGTCGTCTCGGCACCGGGGTCGAGGAACGGCAGCCCCGCCGCCTCCAGCGCCCGCGCGAGCTCCGGGATCCGGGCGTCGGCGGCGATCAGCCCGGTCGACCCCTCGGAGTCGAGCGCCGCCCGGCAGGCCTCGACCACCTCCGCCGCCAAGTCCCCGGACACCCGGCGGACCGCCAGCGCGCCCGGCGTGTCACGCACCGACGTGGCCGGCGCCAGCCCCGGCGCGATGGCCGGCAGCAGCCGCGAGGCGTACGCGATGACCTCCAGCGGCACCCGGAAGCCCTGGGTGAGCTCCTCGACGTGCGCGACCGGCTTGCCGAGGTGGTGCAGCGCCTCCGGCCAGCTGCCGGTCGCCCACGGCGTGGTGCCCTGGGCGAGGTCGCCCAGCACGGTCGCCGAGCCGGTGGTGCAGCGCCGGCCGACCGCCCGGTACTGCATCGGGGAGAGGTCCTGCGCCTCGTCCAGCACCACGTGCCCCAGCGACGGGGTCCGCTGCACCAGGTCGGCGGCCTCGTCCACCAGCACCGCGTCCGCCGCCGACCAGGCCGCGGTCCGCGGCGAGCGGGCCGGCTTCGCCCACCGCAGCGCCTGCTGCTCGTCCGCGGTGAGCACGCCGTCCGCGCAGGCGGCCAGGAACTCCGGGTCGGCGAGCAGCCGGTGCACCAGCTTGACCGGGTCCACGGCCGGCCAGCACTCCTTGACCACCGCCTTGACCGCGGCGTTCCGGGCGACCGCGTCCTGCACCCGGTCGTCCGGCGCCTCGCCGCCCTGCTCCATCTTCACCAGCACCGCGTGCGCGATCCGCTGCGGCAGCGCCTCGCGGGCGGCGCCGTAGCGGATGTCCCTGCCCCGCAGCTCCTCGATGATCTCGGACAGCTCCCAGGCCGGCACCCGCCAGCGGCGCGAGCCCCGGACGACCACGCAGGGCTCCTCGGGCAGCCGGATGCCGGACTGCACCGCCCGGCGCAGCACCTCGGCCATCCGGGCGTCGCCCTTCACCAGCGCGGCCCGCGGGTCGTCCGTGCCGCGCACCTCCACGTGCGCGACCAGCTGCTGGACGGTCGCCTGGGCCACGTCCAGCTCGCCGAGGGCCGGCAGGACCTGCTCGATGTACTGCAGGAACGAGCTGTTCGGGCCGATCACCAGGGTGCCCGTACGGGCCAGCCGCTCGCGGTGCGCGTACAGCAGGTAGGCGACGCGGTGCAGGCCGACCGCGGTCTTCCCGGTGCCGGGCGCCCCCTGGACGCAGACCGTGCCCCCGACGTCGGCGCGGACGATCTCGTCCTGCTCGGGCTGGATGGTGGCGACGATGTCGCGCATCGGGCCGACGCGCGGCTTCTCGATCTCCGCCGCCAGCAGCGCCGAGCGGGTGTCGCCCTCGTCCGGGTCGGTCAGGTTCTCGTCCTCGTACGCGGTCAGCTCGCCGCCGGTGTAGCCGAACCGGCGGCGCCGCTCGACGTCCAGCGGGTCCTTGCGGCTGGCCCGGTAGAACGGCTGGGCGACCGGCGCACGCCAGTCGATCACCATCGGGTCGCCCACCGCGTCGTGCACGTGGCGCCGGCCGATGTAGAACCGCTCCCCCGCGCCCGCCCCCTGCGCCGGGGCGTCCGCGGGCGGTGCGGCCAGGTCGGTGCCCACCGGGTGCAGGTAGTCCAGCCGGCCGAAGAACAGCGGGGTGTGGGCGAGGTCGGCGAGCGCGATCACGCGCTGCTCGATCTGGTTGCGCAGGACGGCGGCGGAGACCCAGGTGCCGGTCACGTCGCGCAGGTCGAGCGACTGGACCTCCTCGCGCATGGCGCGCAGGGCGGCCCGCGAGGAGGCCAGGTGGTCCCGCTCGCGCTGCAGCGGGTCGGCGCCGGCCGCGGAGGCCTCGGCCCGGGCGGTGTCGGGGGTGGGGGAGTGCACAGCGAACCTTCCCGGCTGCCCGTCGGTGCGGGTCAGCGGACTCGTCGTAGCTCACGGTGAGGACACCGACCGGTTGCCGACCGGCCGGACCTCCCACGGCTGCCGACGACGGGGCACCACGGTTCGGGAGGGGGCAGACCGAAGATTTTAGACCCGACCCCGACGCGGCGCGAATCCTTTCCGTAAGGGACCGCTACGCCGAAAGGACGACCAAGGGCCCGCTGATCAGGGCCTTCGGGGTGATGTGATCAGCGGGCCGGGTTTCCTACCGTGGAGGTATGAGCAGCACCGACACCACCATCCGCCCCCATGGCAGCAGCCCTGCCTACGTCCGCCGCCGGAACCCGCTGGCGAAGGCCGTCCGCAACCTCGGGATCATGATCGACACCGCCGCCCGCGTGGTCCTCCTCGGCCGCGACGGGGTCTGAACCGCCGCCCGACCCGCTACACGTCGTCCGCGTCGATGATCCGGTACGCGTACCCCTGCTCGGCCAGGAAGCGCTGCCGGTGGGCCGCGAAGTCCTGGTCCACGGTGTCCCGGGCGACGACCGAGTAGAAGTGCGCCATGTGGCCGTCCGCCTTGGGCCGCAGCACCCGGCCGAGCCGCTGCGCCTCCTCCTGGCGCGAGCCGAAGGTGCCCGACACCTGGATGGCCACCGTGGCCTCCGGCAGGTCGATCGAGAAGTTCGCCACCTTGGAGACCACCAGCACGGAGATCTCCTTGTTCCGGAACGCGTCGAAGAGCTTCTCGCGCTGGGCGTTGGTCGTCTCGCCCTTGATCACCGGGGCGCCGAGCACCTCGCCCAACTCGTCCAGCTGGTCGATGTACTGACCGATGATCAGGGTCTGGTCCTTCTCGTGCTTGCGGACCAGCGCCTCCACCACCCGCCGCTTGGTCGCCGTGGTGGAGCAGAAGCGGTACCGCTCCTCCGGCTCGGCGGTCGCGTACGCGAGGCGCTCCGAGTCGGAGAGCGTCACCCGCACCTCCACGCAGTCCGCGGGCGCGATGTAGCCCTGCGCCTCGATCTCCTTCCACGGCGCGTCGAAGCGCTTGGGGCCGATCAGCGAGAACACGTCGCCCTCGCGGCCGTCCTCGCGCACCAGCGTCGCGGTCAGCCCGAGCCGGCGGCGGGCCTGCAGGTCGGCGGTGAACTTGAACACCGGCGCCGGCAGCAGGTGCACCTCGTCGTAGACCACCAGTCCCCAGTTGCGGGCGTCGAACAGCTCCAGGTGCGAGTAGACGCCCTTCCGGCGGGTCGTCATCACCTGGTAGGTCGCGATGGTGACCGGGCGGATCTCCTTGCGGGTGCCGCTGTACTCGCCGATCTCGTCCTCGGTCAGCGAGGTGCGCTTCACCAGCTCGTGCTTCCACTGCCGCGCCGAGACCGTGTTGGTGACCAGGATCAGCGTGGTCGACTTGGCCTCCGCCATCGCCGCCGCACCGACCAGCGTCTTGCCCGCGCCGCAGGGGAGCACCACCACGCCGCTGCCGCCGTGCCAGAAGCCCTCCACGGCCTGCTGCTGGTACGGCCGCAGATGCCAGCCGTCCTCCCGCAGGTCGATGGGGTGCGCCTCGCCGTCGACGTACCCGGCGTGGTCCTCGGCCGGCCAGCCGAGCTTCAGCAGCACCTGCTTGATCTGGCCGCGCTCCGAGGGGTGCACCACCACGGTGTCCGGGTCGACCCGGGCGCCGACCAGCGGAACGATCTTCTTGGAGCGGAGCACCTCCTCCAGCACCGGCCGGTCGGTGGTGCTGAGCACCAGCCCGTGCACCGGGTGCTTCTGCAGCTGCAGCCGCCCGTAGCGGGCCATGGTGTCGGCGATGTCCACCAGCAGCGCGTGCGGCACCGGGTAGCGGGAGTAGGTGACCAGCGCGTCGACCACCTGCTCGGCGTCGTGGCCGGCCGCCCGGGCGTTCCACAGGCCGAGCGGGGTCACCCGGTAGGTGTGCACGTGCTCGGGGGCGCGCTCCAGTTCGGCAAACGGGGCGATGGCCCGCCGGCACTCGGCCGCCTGCGGGTGGTCGATCTCCAGCAGCAGCGTCTTGTCGCTCTGGACGATCAAGCAGGACACACATACCTCCGCGGATGGGATCGTCACGTGGCGGGCGCGACCGGCGCGCGCACCGCCCTCCATGGTCGCCCATCGCGCCGGACGGCGGAAACTAACCGGCCACGGCGGCGGCGAGGTCGCCGGCGGTGAGCAGGGGGCGCAGGGCGATGCCGGCGGCGGCCAGCGCGGCGCTGCCGTCCTGCTCCCGGTCGATCACGCACAGGGCGGTGTCCACCCGGGCGCCGAGCGCCCGCAGGTCGGCGGTGGACAGCACGATCTGCCCGCCGCTGGTGACCACGTCCTCGACCACCAGCACCCGGCGGCCGGCCACCTCGGCGCCCTCGGCCAGCCGGCGGGTGCCGTACTCCTTGGCCCGCTTGCGGACGAACGCGCAGGGCAGTCCGGTGTGCCGGGCCAGCGCGGTGACCACCGGGATGCCGCCCATCTCCAGGCCGGCCAGCACCTCGGTGCCGGCCGGGACGAGCGGGGCCATGGCCGCGGCGATCTCGTCCAGCAGTACCGGGTCCGACTCGAAGCGGTACTTGTCGAAGTACTCGGTCGCGGTGCGGCCCGAGCGGAGCACGAACGCGCCGGTGAGGTGGGCGACGCCGTGGATCCGGCGGGCCAGGTCGGTGTGGGGCATCGGGATCCTCAGTCGGTGAGCGTGTCGGACAGGCGGCCGCCCTTGCCCCAGAAGGCGGGGTCGACATCGCGCACGATGACGGTCACGGCCTCGTCGGGGCAGCCGGCGACGCGGGAGACGGTCTTGGTGACCTCGGCGACCAGTTCGGCGCGGCGGCCGCGGTCGTTGCCCTGCCACCAGTCGACGGTGATCAACGGCATGGGGGTGTCCTTTCGGGAAGGGGGTGCTTCGGAGGGGTGAAGGGGATTGCCGGCGCGGTCAGTCGGTGAAGAGGCTGAGGTAGCGCTCGCCGGTGTCGGGGAAGACGGTGACGACGGTCTTCCCGGCGAACTCGGGCTTGGCGGCGAGTTCGGCGCAGGCGTGCGCCACCGCGCCGGAGGAGACGCCGGCCAGGATGCCGGAGCGGCGGGCCAGCGACCGGGTCGCGGCCATCGCGTCGTCGTCGGCGACGGTGACCACCAGGTCGATCAGCGCGACATCGGTGGTCGGGGCCACGAAGCCGCCGTTCAGCCCGGGGATGCGGTGCAGGCCGCCGGTGCCGCGGGAGAGCACCGGGGAGTTCTCCGGCTCCACCGCCACCACCTGGATCGACGGGTCCTGCTCCTTGAGGTAGCGGGCGATGCCGGTGAGCGTGCCGCCGGTGCCGACGCCGCAGACCAGGACGTCGATCCGGCCGGCCGTGTCGGCCCAGATCTCCGGGCCGGTGGACTCGTAGTGGGCCTGCACGTTGTCCTGGTTCTCGTGCTGGCAGGGGAACCAGCTGCCCGGGGTGGCCGCGTGGATCTCCTCGGCCTTGCGGATGGCACCCGGGTAGCCCTCCTCGCGCGGGGTCTGGACGACCTCCGCGCCGAGCGCCCGCAGCAGCGCGACCCGCTCCGCGGTGGCGCTGTCCGGCAGCACGATGACGCACCGGTAGCCGCGGGAGGCGGCGAGGGCGGCCAGCGAGATGCCGGTGTTGCCGGAGGTCGCCTCGACCACGGTGCCGCTGCCGGGGACGAGCTGCCCGCGCGCCTCGGCGCCGCGCAGCATGCCCAGGGCGGCCCGGTCCTTGCTGCTGGACAGCGGGTTCGCGGACTCCAGCTTGGCCAGGATCTCGACGTCCGGGCCGACGCCGTCCAGGTCCAGCCGGATCAGCGGGGTCGAGCCGACCAGGTCCTCGATGCCGGCGGCGATACGGCGGTCGGTGTCCACAGGTGCTGCTCCTCGAAGAGTGCGGCGGGTCACCATGACCCGGCCGAGGCGGTGGTGGCGAACAGGTCCTCCATCAGGGCGGGGGCGCTGTCCATCTCCTTGATCACGGCGGTCGGGGCGAAGACCCGCGCCCCGGCGGGGACGTCCTTGTTGACCAGCGCCTGGGCGCCGATCACCGCGCGGGCGCCGACGACCACCGGGCCGAGCACCGTCGCGTTGGTGCCGAGCACCACGCCGGGGCCGACGATCGGGTGGCGGCGCTGGCCCGCCGGGCGCCGGTTGTCGCTCCACCAGCCGACCGCGCCCAGCGTCACCTGGTGGTACATGGTCACGTCGTCGCCGACGACGGCGGTCTCCCCGATCACCACGGCGGCGCCGTGGTCGATCAGGACCCGCCGGCCGAGCACGGCGCCCGGGTGGATCTCCACCCCGGTGCCGCGCCGGGCGGCGTAGGCGAGGACGCGGGCGGTCATCCGCCAGCCCCGGCGGTGCAGCCGGTGGGCGATCCGGTGTGTCCACAGCGCTGGCAGCGCCGGGTGCAGCAGCGCCTCGCGGCGGCGGTCGATGGACGGGTCGCGCTCGATGATCGTGCGCAGGTCCTCGCGCATGATGCTCACGGTGCCGGGCATGCGGCGCCCTCCTCAGGCGGACCGGGTCGGCGCGGACGGGTGTGCGGGGCGGGCGGCCGCGGGGCCGCTCGCGGGGCGGGCCGGGCCGGGCACCGCGCGGGCGAACCCGCGCTGGTGCCAGAGCAGCCCGGTCGCGGACGGCCGGTCCGCGCCCTCGATCCCGGTGACCCGGCCGATCAGGATGGAGTGGTCGCCGCCGTCCCGTACGCCGTAGCGGGCGCAGACCAGGGTCAGCGGCGCCTCGGGCAGCAGGGGCGCGGCGTCGCCGGTGACGGGGCGGCCGGCGAACCGGGCCTCCGCCGGGCCGGCGAACCGCAGGGCGAGCTCCTCGTTGCCCGGCCCCAGCAGGTGCACCGCGAAGGACGGCGCGGACACCAGCACGTCGTGGGTGCTGGAGCGGCGGTCCAGGCAGACCAGGAACAGCGGCGGGTCCAGTGAGAGCGAGGCGACCGCGCTCGCGGTCAGCCCGCGCGCGACACCCTCCTCGTCGTAGCAGGTCACCACGGTGACCGGGGCGGCCAGCGAGGCCATCGCGGCCCGGAACTCGGCCGGCTCGACCGAGCGCGCGGGCGCCAGCAGGGTGGCGGTCATCGGGCCACCGCCGGCTCCCGCACGGCCGCGGTGCCGAGCAGCCGACCGGCCGGAGTCCCGACGAAGCCGGTCTCCGCGTCCCAGACCACCCGGCCGCCCTTGACCGTGGTGCGGACCCGGCCGGTGAACATCCAGCCCTCGTACGCGGACCAGCCGCACTTGGACTGCACGTGCTGCCCGGACATCTGCCAGCGCTCGTCCGGGTCGAGCAGCGCCAGGTCGGCGTCGGCGCCGACGGCGAGGCGGCCCTTGCCGGGCAGCTTGAACAGGTCGGCCGGGCCGGAGCCCATCAGCCGCGCCAGGTCGAGGGCGGCCTGGTCCGGGGTGCGCCGGTGGGCGAGCAGGCCGGTCCAGACGCAGACCGCGAGCTCCTGGACCCCGGGCAGGCCCGGCGGTGCCTCCGCGGCGGGGAGGTTCTTCTCCTCGACGGTGTGCGGGGCGTGGTCGCTGCCCAGGCTCGCCGCCTGGCCGGAGAAGACCGCCTCCCAGAGCCGGTCCTGGTCCGACAGGCCGCGGATGGCCGGGGAGAGCCGGGTGCGCGGACCGCGGCGGCAGGTGTCCGCGTCGGTGAAGGACAGGTGGTGGCCGGTGACCTCGAAGCTGACCGGCAGGCCCTCGTTGGCCGCCGCCACCAGCAGGTCGACCTCTTCCGCGGTGGACACGTGCAGCACGTGCGCCGAGGTGCCGTAGCGGCGGACCAGTTCGACCACCCGGGCGACCGCGACGATCGCGCCGGTGCGGGGGCGGTGCGGCTCGTACTCGGAGTAGCGGCCGGGCTCGCCCTGCCAGGTGTCCAGCAGGTCGAAGACGTGCTGGTCCTCGGCGTGCAGCACCAGCTGGACGCCGCCCAGCGCGGCCGCCTCGAAGATCGCCCGCAGCTGCTCCGGGTCGCTGGCGACGATCGGCGCGGTGTGGTGGCCGGCCATGAAGACCTTGGCCGAGGTGGCGACCTCCGGGTCGAGGTCGGCCAGCACCGCCGGGTTGGCCGGGTCGGCGCCGATGTGGAAGCGGTAGTCGACCCAGGAGCGGCCCTCGATCAGGCCGGCCTTCTCGCGCAGCGCGTCGGCGTCCAGCGAGCAGGGCCGGGTGTTGGGCATGTCGAGCACGGTGGTGACGCCGCCGGTGATGGCGGCCCGGCTGCCGTGCTCCCAGTCCTCCTTGTACTCCAGGCCCGGGGTGCGGAAGTGGACGTGCGAGTCGATCAGGCCCGGCAGGACGTACCGGCCGGCGGCGTCCAGCCGGGGCCCGGCGGGGGCGGCGGCGGCCGGGTCCAGCACGGCGTCGATCCGGCCGTCGCGGATCACGACGGTGCCCTCGCGGACGCCCTCCGGCGTCACCAGGCGTCCGTTGACGACCACCAGGTCGGCGGCGGTGGGGTTCAGCTGTGCCATGCGTTGCTCACCAGTTCCCTGCAGAGATCATTGGTCGGGCCCATCAGCGCCACGGCGCGGGCGTCGCGGCCGTAGCGGTTCACCGGGCTGGCGTCGATGTACGCCGCCGAGCTGAGGAGCCGGGCGACCTCGGCGATCACCCGCTCGGCGGTGGTGGAGGCGAAGAGCTTGGAGTGCAGCGTGGTCGTGCCGGGGTCCTCGGAGTCCCGGCGGCCGGCCCGCTCGACGATCGCCCGGGCGGTCTCCACCTCGGTCGACAGGTCGACCAGGCGGTGCCGGACGGCCTGGAGCTCCAGCAGGCCGCGCTTGCGGGCGTGGTCGAAGGCGGCGTCCAGGGCGGCCTGGGCGAGGCCGACCGCGACCGCGCCGAGGGTGGCGCCGCTCTCGCGGACCCTGGCGATGATCGAGGCGGCGGTGCCCAGCGGGCCGAGCCGGTCGAGGTCCGTGACGTGGCACTCGTGCAGCGACACGAAGCCGGTGGCCGAGCCGCGCATGCCGGTCAGGGCGAGCGAGGTGTCGGGCAGCAGGCCCGGGTTGTCGGAGCGGATCAGGAAGAACGTCTGCCCGGCGGCGCCGTACGCGGTGTCGCCGCCCGCCGCCTCGGGGGAGCCGGTCTGCACCAGCACCAGGTAGATGTCGGCGACGCCGGCGCTGGTGGTGAACGACTTGGCGCCGTCCAGCACCCAGCCGTCGGCGGTGCGGCGGCCCGTGGTGGCCAGGTTCTTCTTGTCGGCGCCGGCCCCGGTCTCGCTCCAGGCGGAGGCCGCCAGCCAGGTGCCGGAGGCCAGCTTCGGCAGGATCTCGGCGTGCTGGGCCGGGGTGCCGTTCTCGACGATCCGGCTGGTCACGGCGTAGTGCTGGAAGAGCATGATGGCGGCCGAGGCGTTGACCGCGGCGACCTGCTCGACGCAGCGGTTGAGGTCCACCGGGCCGGCCCCGGCGCCGCCGAACTCGCGCGGCACGGCCAGGCCGAGCACACCGGTGGTGCGCAGCACCGCGGTGGCGGCGAGGTCGGGCCGGCCGTCCCGGTCGGCCGCCGCGGCGCAGCCGGCCAGCTCGGCCAGCACGGCGGGCGTCAGCAGTTCGGTCGGGAGCGGGGCGGTCAGGCCGGCAGCGGCAGGCACGGGGCCTCCTTCGGGGAGAAGTGGTCGGCGGACAGCTCGGCCCGCCCCTGGTAACTGACCTGCTTGCCGCCGACCGAGACCCAGGCCAGCCGGGGCCGGCCGTCCGGGTTGGTGCTCCGGGCGACCGCCCGGACGGGGCCGCCCGGGGTCTCGATCCGGACCATCCCGCCGTCGTGGCCGGTGGAGTGCAGCAGCGACCAGGGCACGGTGCCCTCGATGCCCATCGCGGCGGCCAGGCAGGTGGCGCCGGTGAGCGCCAGGGTCGGGTGCCAGGACGGCACCGAGACGGCGCGGACGGCCATCGCCCCGTCCGGCTCGGGCAGCAGGGCGGCGATCTTCGGGAACGCCCCGGAGGCGTCCCAGCCGAGCCGCTCGCAGACCGCCACCCGGATCCGCACCATCAGGTCGAACAGTGCGGGGTCGTCGGCGAACAGCTCCTCGCGGGTGTGCACCCCGAGGTCGGCGGCGGACACGAAGGCGTACGGGTTGCCCATGGAGACCAGCGAGAGCGGGACCGTCCGGGAGCCCACCGCGACCTCGGTCACCGGCTCGCCGGTGATCAGCAGGTCCTCGTAGGGGAGCGCGGGGTTGCACAGGAAGTGCGCGGTGAAGCCGGTGCGCTCCGGTCCGGTCTCGGTGACCTCGCAGACCACGTGGTCGTCGTTGTTCAGCACGTGCACCCGGATCCGGTCGCCCGGCTCCAGCGGCGGGATCATGCCGGAGCGGGCGGCCGCGTCCACCGCGGCCAGGATCGAGTGGCCGCAGGAGCCGCGCAGGTCGAACTCGCCGTGGCCGCCGGGCAGCGACTGGACGAACCGGTACTCCAGGTCGAACAGCGGATGCGCGGACGGCTTGATCAGGGCGTTCTTCAGCACGTGGCCGGCGCCCGCCCGGTGCAGCTCGGCGCGGATCGCGGTGAGCCGCTCCAGGATCGCCGGGCTCTCGTCGGGCAGCGCCGCGCCGTCCAGGACCAGCGTCGGGCAGGGCGCGCCCTCGGCCCGGGCGAAGTGGCTGACGGGCGCGGTGAGCAGCGGGGTGGTCATCGGGCCACCGCCGGCTGCCGGGCGGAGGCGCCGAAGAAGTGGCCGCGCCACAGCTGGTGGGTCATCAGCGACCAGATCGTCAGCGAGACGGCGTCCGACGGGCTCTCGGCCTGCCGGCGGAACAGGTCGGCGACGGTCTCCGGGCGGAGCCGGCCGTCGGCGCGCAGCACCGAGGCGCCGAGCGCGTCCCGGGCGAGGTCCCACAGGGCCTCACCGGGCTTCAGCATGGCGGTGATCGGCAGCGTGAACGGCTGCTTGGGCCGGTTCAGCACGCTGGCCGGGATCAGGCCCTCGGCGGCCGCGTACAGCACGCGCTTGACGCCCTCGGGGGTGATCCGCTGCTCGTCGGTGAGCGCCGCCGCGAAGCGGACCACGCTGGGCTGGCAGAACGGCAGCCGCACCTCGACCGAGCTGGCCATCGACAGGTGGTCGACCCGGCGCAGGTGGTACGCGGGCAGCCGGTACTCCTGCTCGGCGGCGCAGATCCGCTGGAGGCGGCTGCCCTCGCCGTGCTCCAGCATCGCGGTCAGGCCGGCCGGCAGCGCCGGGCCGTGCGCGGCGACCGCGGCGGCGTAGTCGTCGGTGTAGAGCTCCCGGCGCAGGGCCTGCGGCACGGCCGCCAGGTGGTCCAGGTAGGCCGGGATCCAGCCGGCGCCGCCGGGCGCCGCCACCGCCTGCTCCATCCGGGCGTACCCGCCGAACAGCTCGTCCGCCGCGTCGCCGGTGAGCGCCACCTTGAAGCCCGCGTCGCGGACGGCGCGGAACAGCGCGAACGTGGAGAGCGTGATCGGGTCGGCGTTCGGCTGGCCGAGGTGCCAGACCACGTCGGAGAGCAGCTCGGGGAAGGTGGCCGGGTCGATTTCCACCTGGTGGTGCACGGTGCCCGCGGCCCGGGCCACCTCGGCGGCGTAGTGCCGCTCGTCGGAGGGCCAGGTGCCGGTGTAGGCGATGTTGAAGGTGTGCAGGTCGGCCTCGGCCTCCGCGGCGAGCGCGGTGACCAGACTGGAGTCCAGGCCGCCGGAGGTGACCGCGGCCACCGGGACGTCCGCGACCAGCAGCCGGCGGACCTCGGCGCGCAGCAGCTCGCGCAGCTCGGCGGCGGCCTCCTGGAAGGTCCGGCCGGCCGGCGCCGGGCCGCTGCGCTCGGTGTGGCCGAGCGGGCGGGTGCGCACCTCGAAGCCGGCCCGGGAGACCACGGCGGTGGCGGCGGGCGGCAGCACCTCGATGCCGTCGAACATGGTCCGGCCGCCGAACGGCGTCTTCGCCGACAGGTAGGCGTCCAGGCCCATCGCGTCCTCGCGGACCGGCAGGTCGGCGAAGGCCAGCAGGGCGGGCAGCTCGGAGGCGAAGCGGAACCTCCCGGTCGGCGCGTCCCACGCGTAGTAGAGCGGCTTCATGCCCGAGCCGTCGGTGGCGATGACCAGCCGGGGCTCGGCCCGCTGGTCCAGGACGGCGACCGAGTACATGCCGTCCAGGTGCTCGGTGAAGCGGTCGCCGTGGACGAGGTAGAGGGCCGGCAGCACGTTGCCGTCGCAGTTGTCCGGGAAGGTGAACCCGCGGCGGCGCAGCTGCTCGCGCAGCTCGCGGTGGTTGTACAGCTCGCCGTTGAACACCACGGTGATGCCGTCGAGCCGGTACGGCTGGGTACCGCCCTCGACGTCCATGATGGCGAGGCGGTTGTTGCCGAGCGCCCAGTCGCCGTCGAGGGCGAAGGTCTGCGCGTCCGGGCCGCCGTGGTGCAGCAGCGCGGCGACGGTGCGCAGCTCCTGCTGGCTGGAGCGGGCGTTGAACGATCCGTAGATGCGGCACATGCCGGTTACCTGACCTTCGAGGAGACGCCGGCGGCGTCGTACAGGGCGGGGTCGAACGGGGTGGGGCCGCCGCAGGTGACGAAGCGTCGGGCGGTGGGCCCGGTGTGCGGGTTGCGGGTGCCGTGCAGCACCCCGGGCGCGGCGTAGAGCACGTCGCCCGGCTCGACGTCGATCCAGCGGTCGACCAGGAACATCTGGCCGATCCCCTCGAAGCTGATGAACGCCTCGTCGGAGTCGGTGTGCAGGTGCGGCGTGAACATCTCGCCGGGCTGCTGGATGCCGCAGTGCAGGCAGAGCTGGCAGCTGCCGGTGCCGGGCCAGAAGACGAAGTTCATGGTGGCCCGGGCGCCCTCCGGCACGAACTGGCCGGTGCCGCCGAAGCCGCGCAGCTGGGTGGTCTCGTCCCAGAGCGAGGAGAAGAGCACCGGGTCGGTGCCGGGCGTGCGGCCCTCCTGCAGCGGGGTCCGCCACACGTACGCGGTCAGCCCGTCCGGGCCGGCGGTCAGCCGCAGCGCGCGGCCGGTCGGGGCGTACGCGGCGTCCGCGCGGACGACCTCGCGCCGCTCCCCGCCGACCTCGGCCGTCCCGGAGCCGGCGAAGACCACCGCGGTGTTCTCCTCGGCCTCGGTGGCCTCGGGGCTCCAGGACTCGCCGGGGGCGATCCGTGCCACGTGCAGGGTGACCCAGGTGGCCCCGAGCTCGGGGCTGACCGGGGTGGCGACGGCGGTCCGGCCGTTCGGCAGGGTGGTGAAGAGCAGCTCGCCGGACCGGATGATCACGGCCTGTCCGAGCGGGGTGGCAGTCTGCATGGATCGCTTCCTGGAAGAGGGTCCGACCTGGGTGCGGGCGCCGGCCGCGGCGGGCTCTCCCGGCAAGGGCCGGGGCGGCACCGCGGCGGTTTCTGATGCAGGTGACCGTCCCGCGGGCTGTTCCCGAATACCTCCCGATCCGGTACTGGCCATTCCGGGAACGTTTCGTACACTCGGTTGCCGCTGTTCAACAGGCGGCGACATGGGCCCCGACCAGGCCTTTTGGGGGAAGCCTTTTCACGAGAAAGGGGGGGATTTGTCCACAATCACCACGCCGGACGGAGTGGTTTTCAAGCTTCTGGGCTCGCTCGAGGCATGGGCCGACGGCCGGCGGCTGCGGCTCGGCGGTCCGCTGCAGGAGCGGGTTCTGGCCACTCTGCTGCTGGAGGCCAACCGGGTCGTCCCGGTCGCCCGGCTGGTCGAGGCGACCTGGGACGAGGAACCGCCCGCCACCGCCTCGCACCAGGTCCGCAAGATCGTCGCGGACCTGCGGCAGCGGATCCCCGGCGGCGCGGCCGTGATCATCACCGACGGCCCCGGCTACCGGGTGGCCCTCGCCGACGAGCAGCTCGACCTCACCCGGTTCGGCGGCTGTCTGGCCCGCGCCCGCCAGGCCGTTGCGGCGGGCCGCGGCGACGACGCGATCGCCGACCTGCGGGCGGGTCTGGACCTCTGGCGCGGCCAGCTGCTGTCCGGCGGCGGCGGGGGGGGGATCGAGGCCGCCGCCGCCACCCTGGAGGAGCGCAGACTGGCGGCCGCCGAGCAGCTGGCCGCGCTGCGCCTGGCCCGCGGCGAGAGCGCCGACCTGGTCGGCGACCTGCGCCAGGCCGTCCAGCAGCACCCGCTGCGGGAGACCCTGCGCGGACACCTGATGCTCGCCCTGTACCGGGCCGGCCGGCAGGCGGAGGCCCTGGAGGAGTACGGCCGGGTCCGGGAACTGCTCGTCGAGGAACTCGGCATCGACCCGGGCGCCGAACTCACCCGGCTCTACCAGGCGATCCTGCGCAACAGCCCCGAGCTTGCCGCACCCGTGCCGCCGCCCCCGCCGCCCGCGTCCGCGGCCCCAGAGGCCCCGGCCGCGCCGGCGGAGGACGAGCCCGACCCGGCCGCCGCCCCCTGCTCGCTCCCGTACGACCTGCCCGACTTCACCGGCCGCGAGGCGGAACTCGCGCAACTGCTCGCGGCGGCCGGCCGGGGGGGACCGCGGGGGGGCACGCAATACGCCCCAGCCGGCAAGGGGGGCTGCGGGGAGAAAGCACACCCGTGC
>NZ_JBHWBW010000013.1:34413-38699 GCF_042735675.1 Kitasatospora sp. NPDC059571 | reverse complement strand
GGTGGAGGGGGCGCGGCCCGGCCGCTCGGTGTGGTGCGGGATCAGCCGATCAGGCTGCGCAGCACGTACTGCAGGATGCCGCCGTTGCGGTAGTAGTCCGCCTCACCGGGGGTGTCGATGCGGACGACCGCGTCGAACTCGACGTCACCGGCCTTGACCTTGACGGTCTTCGGGGTGCGGCCCTCGTTGAGCTCGGTCACGCCGGTGAAGGAGAAGGTCTCCTCGCCGGTCAGGCCGAGCGAGTCGGCGGTCTGGCCCTCGGGGAACTGCAGCGGGAGGACGCCCATGCCGATCAGGTTCGAGCGGTGGATGCGCTCGTACGACTCGGCGATGACGGCCTTGACGCCCAGCAGCGCGGTGCCCTTGGCGGCCCAGTCGCGGGACGAGCCGGAGCCGTACTCCTTGCCGGCCAGGACGACCAGCGGGATGCCGGCGGCCTGGTAGTTCTGCGAGGCGTCGTAGATGAACGACACCGGCGCGTCGGCCTGGGTGAAGTCGCGGGTGTAGCCGCCCTCGGTGCCCGGCGCGATCTGGTTGCGCAGGCGGATGTTGGCGAAGGTGCCGCGGATCATGACCTCGTGGTTGCCACGGCGGGAGCCGTAGGAGTTGAAGTCACGCTTCTCCACACCGTGCTCGGTGAGGTACTGCGCCGCCGGGGTGCCCGGCTTGATGTTGCCGGCCGGGGAGATGTGGTCGGTGGTGACCGAGTCGCCCAGCTTGGCCAGGACGCGGGCGCCGGCGATGTCGGTCACCGGGCTCGGGGTCTTGGCCATGCCCTCGAAGTACGGGGGCTTGCGGACGTAGGTGGACTCGGCGTCCCACTCGAAGGTGTTGCCGGTCGGGACGGGGA
The DNA here is from genome assembly GCF_042735675.1 of Kitasatospora sp. NPDC059571. NCBI lineage: Bacteria > Bacillati > Actinomycetota > Actinomycetes > Kitasatosporales > Streptomycetaceae > Kitasatospora > Kitasatospora sp. NPDC059571. Next base: position 37,849 of record NZ_JBHWBW010000013.1, on the reverse strand, counting down.
GCGACTGCCAGCGGTGGTCGCCGGCGAAGACGTCCTGGTAGCCCTTGTCGAACATGGCCTCGTCGATGGAGCCGGCGACGACGTCGGCGACCTCCTGCTCGGACGGCCAGATGTCGGCGAGGAAGACGTCGTTGCCGTCGGCGTCCTGGCCCAGGGCGTCCTTGGTGATGTCGACGTTCATGTTGCCGGCGAGGGCGTAGGCGACCACCAGCGGCGGGGAGGCCAGGTAGTTCATCTTGACGTCGGGGTTGATCCGGCCCTCGAAGTTGCGGTTGCCGGAGAGCACCGAGACGACCGCGAGGTCGGACTCGTTGACGGCGGCCGAGACCTCCTCGGGCAGCGGGCCCGAGTTGCCGATGCAGGTGACGCAGCCGTAGCCGACCAGGTTGAAGCCCAGCTTCTCCATGTACGGGAGGAGGCCGGCCTTCTCGTAGTAGTCCATGACGACCTTGGACCCGGGGGCCAGGGTGGTCTTGACCCAGGGCTTGACGTGCAGGCCCTTCTCCACGGCCTTCTTCGCCAGCAGGGCGGCGCCCAGCATGACGGAGGGGTTGGAGGTGTTGGTGCAGGAGGTGATCGAGGCGATCACGACGGCGCCGTTGTCGATGGCGTACGAGGTGCCGTCGGGGGCGGTGACCGTGGTCGGCTTCGAGGCCTCGGCCGAGTAGGCCGGCAGCGCCTCGGCGAACTTGGCCGCGGCCTCGGCGAGGACCACGCGGTCCTGCGGGCGCTTCGGGCCGGAGATCGACGGGACGACGGTGGAGACGTCCAGCTCCAGGTACTCGGAGTAGACCGGCTCGACCGACGGGTCGTGCCAGAGGCCCTGCTCCTTGGCGTACGCCTCGACCAGGGCGAGCTGCTGCTCGTCGCGGCCGGTGAGCTTCAGGTAGTTGATGGTCTCGGCGTCGATCGGGAAGATCGCACAGGTCGAGCCGAACTCCGGCGACATGTTGCCGATGGTGGCGCGGTTCGCCAGCGGGATCGAGGTGACGCCCTCGCCGTAGAACTCGACGAACTTGCCGACCACACCGTGCTTGCGCAGCATCTCGGTGATGGTGAGCACCAGGTCGGTGGCGGTGGTGCCGGCCGGGAGCTGGCCGTTGAGCTTGAAGCCGACCACGCGCGGGATCAGCATGGAGACCGGCTGGCCGAGCATCGCGGCCTCGGCCTCGATGCCGCCGACGCCCCAGCCCAGCACGCCCAGGCCGTTGACCATGGTGGTGTGCGAGTCGGTGCCGACGCAGGTGTCGGGGTAGGCCTGGCCGTTGCGGACCATGACCGTGCGGGCCAGGTGCTCGATGTTGACCTGGTGGACGATGCCGGTGCCCGGGGGGACGACCTTGAACTCGTCGAACGCGGTCTGGCCCCAGCGCAGGAACTGGTAGCGCTCCTTGTTGCGGCCGTACTCGATCTCGACGTTCTGGACGAAGGCGTCCGGGGTGCCGAACTTGTCGGCGATGACGGAGTGGTCGATGACCAGCTCGGCCGGCGCCAGCGGGTTGATCTTGGACGGGTCGCCGCCCAGCTCCTTGACGGCCTCGCGCATGGTGGCGAGGTCGACGACGCACGGCACACCGGTGAAGTCCTGCATGATCACGCGGGCCGGGGTGAACTGGATCTCCTCGGACGGCTCGGCCGCCGCGTCCCAGTTGCCCAGGGCACGGATGTGGTCGGCGGTGATGTTCGCGCCGTCCTCGGTGCGGAGCAGGTTCTCCAGCAGGACCTTGAGGCTGTACGGCAGCCGCTCGGAACCCTCGACGGCGGAGAGCTTGAAGATCTCGTACGACTCGTCGCCCACCTGCAGCGAGCTGCGGGCGTCGAAGCTGTTCGCGGACACGACTGACTCCTTCTGGGTCCACCCGATGGTAAGGTAAGCCTTAGCTAAGCCCACCTCGCCGATGTGGAAGGCGTGCGGCTCTCGGCAGATATCTTGACGTCAAGATAAATCATAGCGTGGAGTTATCTCGATGTCGAGATAAACCATAGTGCATGCCTGCGTCCAAACTTCACCGGGCGATGCCATGGCGCAACCGCAGCGCCGGGCGCCGCAGCGGCCCGCCCGGGCCCGGGGGTCAGCCCCTGCGGCGGGAGCGCACGATCCACAGCAGCGCCACCACGCCCACGACCAGGACCGCCGCGACCACGACGATCACGACGGGGCCGGCGGAGGCGGCGGGCTCGGGGGCGACATCGGCAAGGAACACGGCGGGACCTCTCCACGGACGGCCCGCCCGGCGGGGCCCAGCCCCAGGACGAGCACCAGCAGGACGGGGAACTCCAGGTAGGCGTGGTACGAGGCCAGTGCCGCGTACAGCGACTTGCCCTGGGCGTAGTCGGACACGAACAGCACCGCGAGCGCGGCACCCGCCGCCGCCCCCAGCGCCCAGGCCCGCGCGCCGCGCAGCACCGGCACCCGCCGGTCGAAGGCGGCCGCCGCACCGGGCGCGTAGCGCGGCAGGAACCACACCCAGACCACGTAGTGCATGGTCTGCAGGAACGCGAAGACCGCGACGAACCGCAGGCCGGCCGCCGAGTGCAGCCAGGCGGGCGGGGTGTAGGAGACGGCGAGCCGGCCCGCCGTGCCGCTGCCGGGGGCCAGCCAGGCGTCCAGCGCGCCGGAGAGCAGCAGCAGCGGCACCGCCAGCACCCAGCCGCACTGCACCGCCAGGAAGGCCGCCCGGCCCCGCGGCAGCACCCGCGACCACTCCCAGAGGAAGACCAGCGGCACCAGGTTGTGCAGGTGCGCCAGCACCACGAAGTGGTACGCCGGGAAGGACAGCGAGGCCCAGAGCGCCGTGGCCAGCACCAGGGCGGCCGTGGCGAGCGGCAGCGGCCGCCCGCGCAGCGCCCGGACGGCGGCCACGGCCAGCAGCAGGTGGGCGAGCAGGATCTCGGCCGTCCGGGCGGCGGGGCCCGGCGGGAGCAGCCGGCAGACCACGATGCCGCTGATCAGCACCAGCAGCAGCCGCAGGAAGGGGCCCGCCAGCACGTGGCCGAACCGACCGGCGACGTAGCGCAGCTCCAGGACGTTGTGCAGGACGCCGAACGAGGCCAGCCCGACGACCGCGAGACCGGCCGGTGCCCGCAGGGCCACGGCCAGTGCCAGCGCCGCCGCCGCGGTGAAGCCCGCCAGCGCCGCCGCCCCGGCCGCCGGGGCCCGCACGGCGCGAACCGCCCCCGTCGCCACCGCCGCTCCTCCCCCGTGGCACGATCCGCCCGTGCCGTATCCCCTGGCCCTCTGCCTCACCCTGCTCGTCGAGGTGCCGCTCTACACCGCGGTGCTGGCGGCGCGGGGGGGCGGGCGCCCCGCGCGGGGGGGCCGGGGCGGCCGGGCGGCCGCGCCCGGGCGAGCCCGACCACGTCGGCGGGCAGCGGGTGCTGGGGCCGGCGCCGGCAGCCGCGGGCGAGCCCGCGGAACTGGGCGACCAGGGAGTAG
>NZ_JBHWBW010000013.1:9461-34403 GCF_042735675.1 Kitasatospora sp. NPDC059571 | reverse complement strand
CGTGAATTGACAGCAACCGCGGGCGGGCGGCGCGCCCCCGCGGACGCTTCCGAGCCGGGCGCGGGGGGCGGCCGCCGCCGCAGCCGTCAACGCCGCGACGCACCCGGTCCTCTGGTGGGTGCTCCGGTGCTACGCGGCCGGGCCCGCCGCAGCCTACTGGACGGCCTTCGCCCTTGCCGAGGCCCTGGTCTGCGCGGTCGAGGCGGTGCTGCTCGGCCTGCTGCTGCGCCCGCGCGTCCCGCTCGCGCTGCGCGCGGCCGCCTCGCTCACCGCCAACGCCGCCTCCCTGCTGGCGGGGCTCGTCCTGGGCGCGGTGGCGTCGGCGCGCTGACGGCGGCCCCGGGCCGGGGGCCGGTACGGCTCCGGGGGCAGGTGGCCGGTCCGGGCGGGCGGCCCGCGGGCTACCGTGTGAGCGGAGTCGACGAACCGACAGGCCGGGGGCCGCCGAATGATCGTGGTGGATGCGTCCGCGCTGGTGCTCGCACTGGCGGACGAGGGAGAGCGCGGGGCCGCGGCCCGGGCCGAACTGGCCCGCGACGGCCGGTGGGCCGCGCCCCAGCACATCCTGATCGAGGTGATGCAGTCGCTGCGCGGCCTCTACCTGGCCCGCGAACTCACCGCGGACCGGGTCGCCGAGATCGCCGCGGACCTGCCCGGGGTCGCGGTCGACCGGGTCGACATCACGCCGCTGCTCGGCCGGATCTGGGAGCTGAAGGACAACCTGACGCCCGACGACGCCGCGTACGTCGCGCTCGCGGAGCAGCTCGGCGCACCCCTGGTCACCGCCGACCTGCGGCTGATGCGGGCGAGCGGGCCCCGCTGCGAGATCCGCGGGATCCCGGGGGCCCGGCCGCGGAGCGCGCCGACGGCGCGGGAGGACCGCTCGTCCGGGTGACGCACCGGCACGCCGCCGTGCCCGCGGGCCGGCGGACGGCCACGGTGGTGCCGACCGTCCCGGCCGTTCCGGCCACCGATCGCCGTCCCCGCCGGCCCTGCGCCGTCGGGGAGCTCGGAGGAGCAGCGATGCCCGTCCCGTTCGCCGCCGCCCTGGTGCCGCTCGCCCTGCTGCCCGCACTGGCGCCACCGACCGTGGTGGACGCCGACTTCGACCGCGGCGGGGCGTTCGTCCTGCCGACCGCCGTGAGCTACGCCCCGGACCTGGTGCCGTACGGAGCGCACGTCCGGGTGATGGAGGAGCGGACGGCCTCGGGGACCGCCGTCACGGTGGTGCTGCGCGGTGCGGCCGCCGGTCTGCCACTGGCCGCGCACGTGCACACCGGCCGGTGCGGCGCCGACCCGGCCGTGGCCGGCCCGCACTACCAGGACCGGGTCGACCCCGTGCAGCCGTCGACCGATCCGGCCTACGCCAACGACCGCAACGAGGCCCGGCTGGCGCTGCGGACGGATGCCCGCGGGAGCGCCGCCGCCCGGACGGACCTGGCCTGGTCCTTCCGCCCGGGCGAGGCGCGCTCCCTCGTCCTGCACACTGCGGCCCCCGCCGGGACGCACGCCGCGGGCGAGCGGATCGCGTGCGTGAGCGTGGACTTCTGAGCCACCTCCGGCAGGCCCCCGGGGGCTCGGATCGGCCGGGTCAGGAGCCGAGCGTGGCGACCAGGACGGCCTTGATGGTGTGCAGCCGGTTCTCCGCCTGGTCGAAGACCACGGAGTGGGCCGACTCGAAGAGCTCGTCGGTGCACTCCAGCTCGGACATCCCGGTCTCCTCGTACATCTGGCGGCCGATCTCGGTGCCCAGGTCGTGGTACGCGGGGAGGCAGTGCAGGAACTTGGCGGCGGGGTTGCCGGTGGCCCGGACGGTGTCCATGGACACCTGGTACGGCTTCAGCAGGGCGATCCGATCCGCCCAGACCTCCTTCGGCTCCCCCATGGACACCCAGACGTCGGTGTAGAGGAAGTCGGCGCCGGCCACGCCGTCGGCGACCGACTCGGTCAGGGTGATCCGGGCGCCGGTGGTCTCGGCGAGCGCGTCGGCGGCCTTGCGGACGTCGTCGGCCGGCCACAGCTCGCGGGGGGCCACGATCCTGATGTCCATGCCGAGCAGCGCGCCGGTGACCAGCAGCGAGTTGCCCATGTTGTTGCGCGCGTCGCCGAGGTAGGCGAGTGCCACCTGCTCCAGCGGCTTGGCGCAGTGCTCCCGGATGGTCAGCACGTCGGCGAGCATCTGGGTGGGGTGCCACTCGTCGGTGAGGCCGTTCCAGACCGGGACGCCCGCGTGCGCCGCCAGCTCCTCCACGATCTCCTGGCCGTGGCCGCGGTACTCGATGCCGTCGAACATCCGGCCGAGGACCCGGGCCGAATCCTTGATCGACTCCTTGTGGCCGATCTGCGAACCGGCCGGATCCAGGTAGGTGGTGCTCGCGCCCTGGTCGTGGGCGGCCACCTCGAAGGCGCAGCGGGTGCGGGTGGAGGTCTTCTCGAAGATCAGGGCGATGTTCCGGCCGCGCAGCCGGGGCTGCTCGGTGCCCGCGTACTTGGCGGCCTTCAGCTGGGCGGCGAGGTCCACCAGGAAGCGGAACTCCTGGGGCGTGAAGTCGAGCTCCTTGAGGAAGTGCCGGTTCCGGAGGTTGAACGCCATGCCTGGCTCCTGGGTCATCGAATACGGAGAGAGGAATTGTATACGACGTTCGGAATTTCTATGCATAGTGTGGCCTGTGATCCCGGCGACGCGCCCCGAGGGGCCCGGCGGCGCGCCCGGGTGGGCGCCCCGCCGGACGGCAGGACTTCTCGGTGCCAGGTCCGGCCCTCCCGGAGCCCGGTCCGGCTCAGAGCCGGGGGTCCACCGGCTCCGACTCGAGGGCCAGGACGGCGAAGACCGGCTCGTGCACCCGCCAGAGCGGCTCGCCGGCCGCCAGCCGGTCCAGTGCCTCCAGGCCGAGCGCGTACTCGCGCAGGGCGAGCGAGCGCTTGTGGCCCAGGAAGCGCTGGCGCAGCTGGTCCAGGTACTCGGTGTAGTCCGGACCGTAGATGATCCGCAGGTACTCCCGGCCGCGGACCTTCACGCCCGGCTGGACCAGCCGGCCGCCGGCGTCGCGGACGAGCGAGGCCAGCGGCTTGACCACCATGCCCTCACCGCCGGCGGCGGTGAGCTCCTCCCACCACGCGATGCCGGCGGCGACCGACGCCTTGTCCGCGGTGTCCACGAGCAGGCGGCCCGTCCGCCGGAGGATCGGCGCGGCCGGGTCGTCCGCCGCGACCAGGCGGTCGATCCACTCCAGGTGGCGGTCGTGCGGGAGCACCGCCAGGTTGGCGCCCTCGGCGGCGAGCAGCTGGAACGGTGCCAGCCGGATGCCGTCGAGGCCCTCGGTGGGCCAGCAGTAGCGGCGGTACGCGGCGGTGAACGCCTCCGCGTCCGCGGCCCGCTGCCGCTGGCGTGCCGTCAGGTGGGCGACGTCCAGCCCGCGCCCGGCGGCGCGCTCCAGCGCCTCCAGCACGTCGGGCAGCGCCGCGCCCGCCGCGGCACCGACCGCCGCGTACTGACGGCGCAGCAGCTCGGCGGCCTTGAGGGACCACGGCATCAGCTCGGCGTCGAGCAGCAGCCAGTCGGTGTCCAGGTCGGCGAAGAGCCCGGCCCGCTCGGCGGCGGACCGCACCCGGTCGAGGACGGCCCCGGTCAGCTCGGCGTCGCCGAGGAAGGCCCGCCCGGTGCGCGTCCAGATCGCCCCCGGCCCGGCGATCCCGAACCGCTTCTCCAGCGCCACCTCGTCCCTGGCGACCAGCACGACGGCGCGCGAGCCCATGTGCTTCTCCTCGCAGACCACCTGCTGCACCCCGTCGTGGCGGTACGCGAAGAAGGCCTCCTCCGGGTGCTCCAGGTAGCCGTCCCGGCGGGAGGTCGCGGACGGCGCCATGGTCGGCGGCAGGTAGGCGAGCAGGCGCGGGTCGAGCGCGAACCGGCTCATCACCTCCAGGGCCGCGGCCGCGTTCTCCTCGCGGACGGAGATCCGGCCGTGGTGCGCCGTCTCCACGATCCGCCGGCCCGCGACGTCACCGAGATCCAGCGGACGGCCCTCGCGGCCGCCCGGCGCATCGGTGTGCAGCGGCCGGACGGGCGCGTACCACTCCTGCTCGGCCGGGACGGAGACCAGCTCGCGCTCGGGGTAGCGCAGCGCGGTCAGGCTGCCGCCGAAGACGCAGCCGGTGTCCAGGCAGATGGTGTTGTTGACGAAGCTCGCGGTGGGCGTGGGCGTGTGGCCGTACACCACCAGCGCCTTGCCGCGGTACTCCTCGGCCCACGGGTAGCGGACCGGCAGGCCGTACTCGTCGGTCTCGCCGGTGGTGTCGCCGTAGAGCGCGTGCGACCGTACCCGGCCGGAGTTGCGGCCGTGGTACTTCTCCGGCAGGCCGGCGTGGCAGACCACCAGCGCACCGCCGTCGAGCAGGTAGTGGCTGACCAGACCCCGCATGAACGCGCGGACCTCGGCACGGAACTCCTCCGACTCGCCGGCCAGCTGGTCGATGGACTCCCGGAGGCCGTGCGAGACGGTGACCTTGCGGCCGTCCATGTGGCGGCCCAGCTTGTTCTCGTGGTTGCCCGGGACACAGATCGCGTGGCCGGCCGCGACCATCCCCATGACCAGGCGCAGCACACCGGGGGTGTCCGGGCCGCGGTCGACGAGGTCGCCGACGAAGACCGCGGTGCGGCCCTCGGGGTGCACCGCGTCGACGGCCCGGCCCGCGTCGTCGCGGGCGACGGTGTAGCCGAGGCGGGCGAGCAGGGTCTCCAGCTCGGAGCGGCAGCCGTGGATGTCGCCGACGATGTCGAACGGGCCGGTCAGGTGGCGCAGGTCGTTGAAGCGCTTCTCCGGCACGACCTCGGCCGCGGCGATCTCCGCCTCGCCGCGCAGGATGTGCACCTTGCGGAAGCCCTCGCGCTCCAGCCCCCGCAGCGAGCGGCGCAGCTCGCGCTGCTGACGCGGGATCACGTGGTCCGGCAGCTGGCGGTCGGGGCGGTGCCGGTTGCGCTCGGCGCAGACCGAGGCGGGCACGTCGAGGACGATCGCGATCGGCAGCACGTCGTGGTCGCGGGCTATCTGCACCAGCTGCCGGCGGGACTCGGGCTGGACATTGGTCGCGTCGACGACGGTGAGCCGTCCGGCCGCCAGCCGCTTGCCGACGATGTAGTGGAGGACGTCGAAGGCGTCGGCGGAGGCCGACTGGTCGTTCTCGTCGTCGGCGACGACGCCGCGGCAGAAGTCCGAGGACACCACCTGCGTCGGCAGGAAGTGCTCGCGGGCGAAGGTCGACTTGCCGGAGCCGCTGGTGCCGATCAGGACGACGAGCGACACGTCGGTGACGGGCAGCCGGCGGACGGGCGGCGCGGCCTGGGCCGCTGCTGCGTCCGGGGTGCCGGCGGACGGTCCGTCGGCGGGACGGCCGCCGGTGGGCTGGACGTCGGAGGTCATCGGGTCACGCTCCCTTCAGGGGCATTGTCGGTCGTGGCGAGGCGGAACAGCGCGAGCTGGGTCGGCGCGGGCCCCCCCCCCGGCGGGGGGGCCCCCCCCCCCAGCGGTGCCGGGCCCGCGCCGGGGTCAGCGCAGCCCGGCGAAGAGGTCGTTCTCGGGCACGGCCGCGCCGGTGGTGTCGTGGACCCGGACGAAGGTCTCCACGCCCATCAGCTCGGTGAACCGCTCCTTGCCCATCTTCAGGAAGAAGATGTTCTCGCCCTGGCTGGCGTGCGCGGCCAGCGCGTCGAACTTCTGGCCGCCGAACTCGGTGGTGTCCACCCAGGTGCTGATCTCCTCGTCGGGGAGGCCGATCTCGGCGATGGCGGCGGCCTCCGCCTCGTCCGGCTCCTCCCAGTCCGAGCCGAACTCGCGCATGACCTCGCCGAACCGCTGCATCTGCGAGCGCGGCGCCGTGGTCCAGTACACCTTCGGCGCCATCCCGGTCAGCTCCAGCGCCGCCATCGTGATGCGGTTCGCCTGGATGTGGTCGGGGTGGCCGTAGAAGCCGTTCTCGTCGTAGGTCACGACCACGTCGGGCCGGTACTGCCGCAGGAGTTCGGCGAGGCGGGCGGCGCCCTCGGGCACCGGCGTCCGCCAGAACGACCCGGGGGCGTCGTTGGCCGCCCAGCCCATCATCCCGGAGTCGGCGTACTCCAGCAGCTCCAGGTGACCGATCTTCAGGACCTCGCAGCTCGACTCGAGCTCCTGACGGCGCATCGCGGCGACGGCCGACGGGTCGTGACCGGGCTCGCCCGGCTTGACGCCACCTGGGCCGTCGCCGCAGCCGCCGTCGGTACAGGTGACGAGGACGGTGCGGATGCCCTCGGCGGCGTACCGCGCCAGGACGCCACCGGTCCCGGTGGCCTCGTCGTCGGGGTGGGCGTGTACGGCCATCAGCGTCAAGGGCCGGTCAACCATGAAAACCATCCTCCGGTCTGAGAGTGCTCGCTCCGAGTCTGCGGTACGCAGGCGGACGATCGCCTCCATTTTCGGGGTGGCCGGGCACGCAGCGGAGGGCCGGGGGGCCGGAGAGCAGCCCGGGGCGGCGCGGACCGGCCGGCGGACCGGGCCGTTCACGGCACCATGACCACCAGTACCGGCCCGGTGGCGAAGGTCATCGCACTGCCGTCGGGGAGGGTGAAGGACGTCCCCGCGGCGGGATCGGGCCGGCTCCAGTGGGCCTGCCACACCCGGCCGTCGCGCAGCACCTCGGCCCGCCCGGAGCCGGTGCTCCGGGTGAACACCTCGTTGTCGGGGTGCCCGGCGTTGAAGTCGGTGAACAGGCCGGGGACGATGCTGACGTGCTGGACGACGACGGTTGCGGTGCCGGACCAGGCCGGGTGGCCGTCCTCAAAGACGTCGTAGCCGCTGCCGTTGTAGCGGACGCCGATGGACGCGGCGGGCAGGTGCCAGGTCATGGCGCGGAGCGCGGTGCCGCCGCCCGGAGCGGCGCCGAACACGAAGCCGGGGGAGCGGGCGGGCACGGACGGGAACCGGGCGAGGATCTGGTGCGGGTCGATGAAGGTGGGGTCCACGGCGCCCCCGGTGAACGCGCCGGGATCGGTCACCGGGGTCACGTTCTGCAGATCGGCCCGGGCGAGCAGCGGCAGGAGCCCGCTGATGGCGCCGCTGTAGGCGAAGTCGAGGTGCCCGTACTGCTGGAGGAGCGGGATGTCGGTCTGCCGGGCGGAGCGCACCGGACCGATGAGGGCGGGCAGGTGGTTCGCGTCGTACACGGCGAGGTACCGGGACAGGCCGCCCTCGACCTGGATCCAGTACACGATGTCGGCCTGGGCGAGCCCGCGCTGGATCGACTGGACCCGCGCGCCCACGTTGTCGATCTTCACGGCCAGGGTGTTGCCCGCGGTGCCGACGTTGTCGAGCGGGCTCGGGGACGCGGGCAGACCGGGCGCGGGTGTGCCGGGCGCCGTCGGTGCGGACGGCCCGGACGGTGCGGGCGATCCGGACGGAGCGGGCGGTTTCGGCGCACCGGTGCTGCACCCCTGGACCGCGACGAGGGCAATTCCGGCCGCGGCGGCCACGAGCGGTGGTCCGAACCGTGCGCCCGGGCGTCGGCCCGGGTGCCGGGCCCCGGGTGCGCGGGCGGTGCTGCGGATGTCCACCGGAGCTCCCTTCCCGACCGGCAGGCGCAGTCGTGATCGGCAGCCGGCGCGAACCGACGTCTGCACCAGAATGTGCCCATTTGGCCGCAGAGTACGCCCGACCGGATCATGATCGTTCCCCCGGGTGGTGAAGCGCCGGCCGCGGCTCTCGGTGACGAGCCCAACTCTTCTGTGAATGAAGGGATTTAACAGCATCTTAAGGGCCGCTCATCGCTGCGTTCGGCCCCTTGACCGCCTGGTACCTCCTCTTCGATGTTCGTTCCGGGCATCGGCCCGATCCATCAGAGATCCCGCCCGGGAGGCACCAGGTGCACAGACGCAAACCGAAACGCGCCGTGGCCGCAGTCGTCGCCGCCGCGCTTGCCGCGCTCGGCCTGGTGGCGATGAACAGTGCCGCAAGTGCCGGTGTGACGAACGTGCTGACCGACCCGGGCTTCGAGAGCGGGAGCCTGACCGGATGGACCTGCGACCCGGGCACCGCCGCCGTGGTCGGCTCACCCGTCCACTCGGGTTCGCACGCCCTGGCCGGGACGGCGACCGGGTCCGTCACCGCCCGCTGCGCCCGCACGGTCGCCGTGCAGCCCAATGCGACCTACACCCTGTCGGCCTACGTCAGGGGCGCCTACGTCTACCTCGGGGTGGACGGCTCCAGCTCGACCTGGACGCCGTCCGCGACGGACTGGCAGCAGCTGTCCACCTCGTTCACGACGGGCGCCGCGACCACCTCGGTCACGCTCTACCTGCACGGCTGGTACGGGCAGGGCGCGTACTACGCCGACGACCTCGTGCTGACCGGCCCCGGTGGACCGAGCCCCACCCCGACGCCGACCGCCACGCCCACCGCCAGTGCCACCGCCACGGCAACCCCGACGCCGACACCCACCCCGACACCCACCCCGACGCCGACGCCGACGCCGACCGGCACCGGTGGCGCAGGGGCGCCGTGGCATCCCTCCTACCTGTCCGTCGGCACGGTCTACACCCCGGGCAGCACCGTCGACGCGTTCTTCGGCACGCTCAAGTCGCACGGCAGACTGCCGGACTACGGGTACGAGTACCTGATCGGCGGCGACTTCTCGAACTGGGCCGCGACCACCACGACCATGGTCACGCACGCGCGGCAGCTCGGGATGACCCCCGTCCTGGTCGACTACGGCATGAACGGGAACGTCGACGGCTCCGGTGTCGACTTCACCAACATGCAGAGCAGCAGCTGGCTGTCGACGTACTTCCAGTCGCTGAAGAACGCGGCGAAGGCGGCGGACGCCGCCGCTCCCGGAAAGCCGGTCGGCTGGGTGATCGAACCCGACATGCTCGGCTACCTGCAGCAGAACTACGCCGCGACCTACGGCAACGACGCCGCCCGGATGCCGGCCGCCACCAGTGCCGCCTACTCCTCCGGGGTACTCGCCACCGGGACGGACCCGGCCTTCGGCAACAACCTCAGGGGACTGGTCGAGGCGATCGGCTACACCATCAAGAAGTACGACCCGGCGGCCTTCGTCGGCTGGCAGGTCAACACCTGGGCGGTACGCGACGCGCTGAAGGACACGGACACCCAGGGCTGGACCGCCGGGCGCCAGTCGGTCACGAACGTGGCGTCGCAGGTCGCGAACTTCGTGAAGACCGCCGACATCGGCTACCGCGCCGACTTCGTGGCCTTCGACCAGTGGGGCCAGGACTTCGGCATCCTGCGCGACCCGAACCCGGCGGGCGACATCCGCTACCTCAACGCGGCCCACTGGAGCAACTACCTGCTGTACGTGCAGACGATCCGTCAGTCGGTCGGCCTGCCGGCCGTACTCTGGCAGATCCCGGTCGGCCACCTCAACTCGACCCTCACGTCCAGCCCGACCTACTGGAACGCGTCCGGGAAGTTCCCCGACCTCGACAACGTGACCGCCGAGCAGAACGAGGACTCGGCGTCCACCTTCTTCTTCGGCGACTCGTTCACGGCCGGCGGCAACAACCTGTCCTTCTACGGCAGCAACCCCGGTTCCGATCCGAACGTCTCGGTGAAGGGCAGCACCGTCACCTGGGGCTCGCACATGCCGGCGGCGGCCGCGGCCGGTGTCGTGGCGATCCTCTTCGGGGCAGGTACCGGAACCGGCACCTACGGCGTGCCGGAGATGGTCGGCAGCAACCAGACCGGCCCCGGCGACTTCGGCTACTGGGCCACCCGTACGCAGTCCTACCTCGCCGACCCGGCCCGGTTGCCCTGACGGCCGCCCGCTCCCCGCACCGCTTGAGGCCGACCTCCGGGCCGACCCCGATTGCCCGCATGCAGCTGACCGCATATGCGATGCTGCATGCGGGCAATACCCAGCAGATGCGACGGGGAGGGCGCCATGCGGTGGGAGGCGGGAGGATCCGGGGGCCCGGAGGAGAGACGGCTCCTCCGCATGGTCGAGCAGCCCCGGGACGGCTGGACCGGCCTGCTCGCCGGCGGTCCGCTCGCCGCGCTCCGGTATCTGGACGACTGCTCGGCCGACGCTCTCGCGCGAGCCTCGGAGAGCTACCCCTTCCGCAGCGAACTCGCCCGACTCTGCCGGGATCTGGCGGACCGTGCCCACCGTTGCGGTGATCGGGACGCGCTCTCGGAGCTGCACGGCTGCCTCGAGCTGGTCTACCGGCGGGACTTCTCCCCGGTCGCCGTCACCGACATCGCGCACGAGCGGCAGCCGATCCTGCGGGACGTGGCGGCACTCCTGGAGCAGGCCGTGCTCGACCAGGAGTGCTCCCGGATACCCGAGGAGGCCCTCGCCGATCTTCCGTTGTCCGGCGGCGAGTTCATCCGCCGGCTCAAGGCCGCGGTCGGAATGCACCCGGCGGCCTGGCACCCGCTCTACCACGAGCACCTCGCGGAACGCGGCGGCCGGGAGGACCTGCGGCTGCTCCTCGCACAGGGGGCCGACCCGGACCCGCGCCTCGGCGACCTCCTCACCGCGGTGCAACTCGGCCGCACCGGAGGGGAGAAGTCGGAGATCACCTGCCACGTCCGGGACGAACCGGGCCGTGGTGATCCCGCCCCGGGGGCGGTCGGCGCGGACCTGGGCGCCGGCCGACGCCCGACCCTGCTGGAGGCCGGGGTCTCCCGCAACCTGTCGGCCTGCCTGGCCCTGTCGCGGCGTCACTACTACAAGGCGGTCGGCTACTTCACGGTCACCGCGTACCTGGCGCCGAGGCGGGCCCGCTGCGTGGCCGAGTGCCGGCGCCGCAACGGCCTCGACACGGCCGGCGCCGCCGTCCACGACGGCCGGCCCACCGGTGCGGACGCGGGCCGTGCCGTGGGGTGGTTCAAGAACGTGGTAGGTCCGCTGGTGGACGCCGATCCGCGTGCCGGCCGCGAGATCGCGACCGGCGCGATGATCCGGCTCAACACCTCCGCGGACTGCCTGGACGCGCTCCTGGACCGGATGCCGGCCGGGCCGGCCGGCGGGGCGTCAGGGCATCGCGCGGACGAGGACGAGTGAGCCGTCCAGGTGCGGCTGCTGCCGCAGTTCGCCGTGGCGCTCGTCCCACGCGCCGGAGGCGAGCGCGCTCCGCGACTGCCGGCGTACTGCTCCCGAAGGTCCGCTTCGACGAAGCTCCTCGCCGAACGGGCCAGGCGGGGCGCCCGGTTCGAGGCGGCGTTCGTGGCGGCCGCAGGACGCCTCCGACCTCCGGCGCGCCGCCGAGGCCGCCGCCGGCGACCCGGTCGGGCAGCGGGCGGTCGAGACCGTCCTCGGCGGACTCGGGGCTGCCACCCTCACGGCCGTGGCGGCCCTGACCGCCCCCGGGGTCCGGCCGCGCCCGCGTGAGTACCGGTGACCCGGGAGCCGCCCCACCGGTACGGGCCGCGGCGATGGCTCAGGCCCCGCCGAGACCGGCCTCCTCCAGGTCGAGATCGCGCTGCAGCTGACGGCGGGTGGTGTCGCTGATCCGGTGGTCGTCGTAGAGGCGGCGCAGTTCGGCGCCCTGGACGGCGATGACCTCACGGCGCACCTCCCGGTAGGCGTGGAGGGCGGCGCGACCGGACGTCGTGGTGTCGTCGGGCTCGTCGACCTGGCGCAGGCGAGCCTCCAGGCCCCGCCGGACCCGTTCGATCACGTGGTCGGGCACGGTGTCGAGGTCGGTCAGCCGGTCGAGGTGGACCAGCCCGGCGCGTGCGATGCCGTCCCGGGCGTCCTCCACCTCCCGGGTGGTGTGCTCGGGTTCGAGGGCGAGCCCGGAGCGGCCCACCAGCGGCGCCAGGCTGAGGCCCTGGACGACCAGGGTGAGGACCACCACGGCGGTGGTGAGCACGAGCACCAGCGGGCGGCCGGGCAGCGGCGCGCCGCTCTCGGCGGCGAGCGGGATGGACAGGGCGGCCGCCAGCGGCATCACACCGCGGGTCCCGGCCCAGGTGATCACGCTCGCCACGCGCCAGGACGGCCTGCCGCTGCTCGGACGCAGTGCCGCGGACAGCGGGAGCATCCACAGCACGCGCAGCGCGATCAGCACGCCCGCCAGCGCGAGGGCCTGCAGCGGCCAGAGGCCGCTGCCGGCCGGGAGCTCCCGGACCAGCGTCGGCAGTTCGAGACCGATGATGCTGAAGACCACGCTCTCCAGCAGGAAGACCACCACCGCGTAGACGGCGTGCAGCTGCAGCCGGATCCGGGCGTCGCTGAGCCGATGGCCGGAGCGCCCGAGCAGCACACCGGCGACGACGACGGCGGTGACGCCGGAGGTGTGCGCGGACTCGGCGAGCACATAGGCGCCGTACGGGGTGACCAGGGCGATGACGGTCTCCAGGACCGGGTCGGCGGTGCGGCGCCGGATCAGCGCGACGGCACCCGCCACGGCCGCGCCGATGGCGCTGCCGCCGCCGGCGAGCAGCAGGAACTGCCCGCCTGCCGACTGCCAGCTCGCCGCGCCGGAGGCCACCGCGACGGTCACCGCCACCCGGAAGAGGACCAGCGAGGTCGCGTCGTTGAACAGGCTCTCGGCCTGCACCAGCACCTGCACCCGCCCCGGCAGGGCGAGCCGCCGCCCGAGCGCGGTCACCGCCACCGGGTCGGTGCTCGCCAGGACGGCGCCCAGCACGAACGCCATCGACACGGGCAGCGGGGTGAGCGCGGCGGCCAGTGCGCCGACCGCGGCGGCGGACGCCAGGACCAGGCCGAAGGCCAGCACGGTGACCGGGCGCCAGACCGTCCGCAGGTCGCGCAGCGACAGCTCCTCGGCGGAGGCGCACAGCAGCGGGGGCAGCACGACCAGGCCGATGGTCTCCGGGGCGATGTGCAGCGCCGGTGCCCCGGGTATCAGGGCGACCGCGAGACCGGCCAGCACCAGCAGCGACGGCGCGGGCACCCGCCAGCGGCGGGCCCCGGTGGCCACCGCCGTCGCCAGCACCACGAGAAGGAGAACGGTGCCCACCGCGCGCATTCGCCGAAACCCCGGTTCCACTCTCGGGGGCGCTGCCGCGGATCTGCCGCAGTCCATCCCCCGGCCGACCAGGCTTCCCGGCACACCGGGGGCCCATTTTATCAACGCCTTGGCGCCCCCGGTCCCCGGGCCTTTCGGCGGGCGGGGTCAGAACCTGTCCGGGTACTTCACGGTGAGGATCAGGTAGCCCACCAGGGCTGCGGCGGTCAGCGGGCCGACGGCGTGCACCCACACCACGGCTCTCCCTCCTCGGCAGGGGCCGGCCACGGGGCCGCGGGCAGGTGTACCCGGAGGCCGCGGAGAACCGGTAGGCGCAGGCCGCGGGCACGGCGAGGAGGTTGCCGGCCCGCACATCGGCGAGCAGGCGGGCGCCGCGCACCACTACGTCCCCGGCCTCGCAGTGGCGGCTGACCTCGTCCACCTCCCGCAGGGCGGCGGTGGCGGACCGGCCCGCGGCCGGCCGGGAGGGCCTCGGAGAAGGGGCGGCGTAAGGAACGTGTAGGGATCGCCCCCGCCGGCGTCAGGAAGTCGTCAAGGCCGGTCCCACCTGCCCGTCCGCGAGGTTTCCCTGGGTCCGACGGCGAAGCGGACGAGGAACGGACAGGACGGGCATGGACGAGGGCTACCGCGGCGAACCGCGGACACGGCGGGTCATCGTCGGCCTCGGCGGATCCCTCGGCACCCTGGCGGCCCTCCACCGGGCCGTGGACGAGGCCCGCCGCACCGGCGCCGAGGTGCCGGCCCCCCTCGCCCGGCACCCGCAGGGCGGCGAGCACGTCTGCCACCGCGCACCCTGCCCGTCGCTGCTCACCGTCCGGGAGGAGTCCGCCGGCGCCCGTCTGCGCAAGGCCGTGGACGAGGCCTTCGGCGGTGCACCCGCCGGTGTGCCACTGCGCGCGCGGACCGTCCGCGGCGACGCCGGCCTCGCCCCGGTGCGGGCGGCCGACCGGCCGGACGACGTCCTCGTGGTCGGTGCCGGCAGCGGCGACCGGCTCCGCCGCGGACTGCGGCCCTCCATGACGGCGCACTGCGTGAAGCACGCCGCCTGCCCGGTCCCCGCGGTGCCGAAGCCCGCGCTCCAGCGGGAACCGGAGTCCTTCCACCGCCGCACCGCGCGGCACCCGCGGGCCACCCCGGCGGCGATCCACTGACGAGGAGTACCGGGACCATGGCCTTCTACCACGCCCGCCCCGGCCGGCGCTCCTTCCGGCCGGTGGTGGCCCGCCTCCCCGTCGGGGCGTCGGGGGCGCTCGCCCTGGCCGCCTTCGCCGTCCTCGTCCCGGCCCTGGCCGCGGTCGGCGAGCGGCACGCCACCGCCTTCGCGCTGGGTGCCTTCGCCGTACTCAGCGCCGTGCTCGGCGCGGCCTCCCGCCCCCTGGCGGCGCCGCTGGTCGGCGGCGCCGGCTGGCTGTTCTTCAACGGTTTCGTCGTCCACCGCTATGCCGAACTGGCCTGGGGCGGCACCGGCACCGAGTGCGCCCGGCTCGGCCTGTTCGCCGCCGCCGCCCTCGCCCTGTCGCTGCCGTCCGCGCTGCCGCGCCGGCGGATCCGCGTGCAGATCCTGCCCGTGCCCGAGCCCGCCCGCGGCGGCCGACGGGACTGACGGGGCTGACAGGGCCGACGGGCGGGCCGCAGCGAGCACAAGGGCCGGGTCCCCGCCGCCCCGGGCGGATCAGCCCCCGTCGGCGGCGCGCGGCAGGCGGGCGGCGATGGCGTCGAGCAGCAGCTCCAGGGCGAACGGGTAGCCGCTGCGCCGCATGTCGGCCGCGAGCAGACGGGAGGTGGCCGCGATGTTGGGGTGGGTGCTCGCGTCCAGCCGCCCGTAGCTCGACTGCCAGACCAGCTCGTCGGCGGCCCGGGCCGGGGCGGGCAGCGCGAGGGCGGCCGCGTCGAGTGCGGCGAAGCCGAGGCTCTGGTCCACGAACGCGTGGTAGATCCGGACGGCCTCGCCGTCCGGGAAGCCCGCCGAGCGCAGCACGCCCAGGATCGCCTCGACGGCGGCGGTCTCGTGCGCCCGCCCGGTGCTCCGGTGGGCCGCCAGCAGTGCCGCCTGGGGGTGCGCCTGGTACGAGGCGTGGACGCGCAGCCCGATCTCCCGCAGGTCGGCCCGCCAGTCGCCGGAGGGCCGCCAGCCCTGCTGGGCGCGTCCGACCAGCTCGTCGGTGATCGCGAGCAGCAGGTCGTCGGTGTTGCGGAAGTAGCGGTAGATCGAGCTCGGATCGGAGCCGAGGGCGGCGCCCAGCCTGCGCACCGTGAGCGCCTCCGCGCCGTGCTGCCCCACCAGCCGCAGGGCCGTCTCGACGATCAGCCGCTCGGAGAGCACGGTGCCCTGCCTGGTCGGACGTCTGCGCCGCCGCTGCGGCTCGGGTACCACTCGCTCGGCCATGCCCGGCACCTTATGACAACGGCATTGACGTGTGAAGTGCGCGAGGGATTACATGACGGGCACCCCGGCCCCTCGGCCGGAACGGTGCCCCACCCCCATGTCCCCCCACGATGACGGCGGTGTCCCCTTGGCCATGACAGTCCACGACACGGGCAGAAGCCCGGGAACGGAGACCGGGACCGGCCGGGCCGGGATGCGCAGGTCGCTCGGAGTCGGCGGTGCCGTGGTGATTGCGGCATCCAGCGCCGCAGCCACGACCAGCATCGGCATCGGCCTCGGGCTGCTGGCCGGCATCGTCGGCCTGCACCTGCCGGCGATCATGCTGTTGGCCTTCCTCCCGGTGCTCGGCATCGCCGGCGCCTACGGCCGCCTCAACCGCGTCGAGCCCGACGCCGGCAGCAGCTACAGCTGGGTCGGCCGGGCCCTCAACCCCTGGCTGGGCTTCCTCACCGGCTGGGTCAACATCGTCGGCACGGTCGTCTTCATGGCCTACACCACGACGGTGACCGGCTCGGCGGTGATCCAGCTGCTCGGCGCGGGCGGCATCCACCGCGCCGCGGGCCTGGCCCTCGACCCCGACTCCACCCTGCAGGCGACCCTCATCGGGCTGACGGTCCTGATCGCCGCGGCGCTGGTCGCCGTGCGGGGGCTCGACCTCGCCGCCAGGCTCCAGAAGTACCTGCTGGTCTTCGAGTACCTGGTCCTGATCGGCTTCTGCGGGTACGGCCTGATCGCCGGCGACCAGCCCTTCTCCCTCGACTGGTTCAACCCGTTCGCCATCCCCTCGCTGCACGCCCTCGCCCAGGGCATGGTGCTCGCGGTGTTCTGCTACTGGGGGTTCGAGTCGGTCTTCAGCGTCGGCGAGGAGGTCCGCGACCCGCGCGACGCCTCCCGGGGCGGCTTCATCGCCCTCACCGTGATGATGCTGCTCTTCGTCTTCGCCGGCACGGCCTTCCAGCGTGTGCTCCCGCTCGCCGACCTGGCCGACAACGGCGCGCAGGGCCTGACCTACTTCGGTGCCAGGCTGGCCCACCAGCCCCTCGCGGCGCTGCCGTTGATCGCTCTGACGTTCTCGGCGGCGGCCTCGCTGCAGGCCTCCGTCATCCCCACCGCACGCGGCACCTACGCGATGGGCCGCGACGGCACCCTCGGCCCCTTCTGGACCAGGATCCACCCCCGCCACCTCACCCCGGCCGCCGGAACCCTGGCGATCACCGGCGTCGCCGTCCTGCTCGCCCTGCTGTCGCTCGCCATCCCGACCGTCGGTTCGCTGATCTCGGCGGCCGTCAACGCCATCGGCATCGTCGTCGCCCTCTACTACGCCCTCACCGCCGCCGCGGCCGCCGTGCGCTTCCGCGGCCTGCTGCGCACCGCGCCCGGCGAGGCGCTGCGCGTCGTCGTCGCGCCGATGCTGGGCGCGCTCGTCCTGCTCGCCGTCGGCGGGTACCTCGCCTGGTCCTTCTACGCCTCCGCCGACCATTTCGAACTCTCCGCCGACAACGGCTGGTTCGAGCTGTCCGTCCCGGTGCTGATGATCGGCTCCGGCCTGCTGGCCGGCGCCTGGGCCCGGTGGCGGCGGCGCTCCCCGTACTTCCTCCCGGCCTGCGGTCCCGACACCGGGTCCGCCGCGGACACCGACGGCTGACCGTCCGCGCGCACGCCCTCCACCGACCGCCCTCCCTCCCTGGAGCACCACCCATGACCAAGGCCGACCTGGTCTTCACCCACGGCCCCGTCCACACCAACGACTCCGCCCGCACCCGGGCGGGCGGCCTCGCCGTCACGGGCGAGCGGATCACGGCCGTCGGCCACGACGACGTGCGGGAGTTGATCGGCCCGAACACCGAGGTGGTCGACCTCAGCGGCAAGCTGCTGCTCCCCGGCTTCCAGGACGCGCACATCCACGCGGTCTTCGGCGGCCTGGAGCTCGCCGAGTGCGACCTCACCGGGACCGTCGGCGTCGACGAATACCTGAAGCGCATCCGGGAGTTCGCGCAGGCCCACCCCGAGCGCGAGTGGATCACCGGCAGCGGCTGGTCGATGGAGAGCTTCGCGGGCGGGCTCCCGAGCCGGGAGCTGCTCGACGGGGTGATCGCCGACCGGCCGGTCTACCTCACCAACCGCGACCACCACGGCGCCTGGGTCAACACCCGGGCCCTGGAGCTCGCCGGTGTCACCCGGCACACCCCCGATCCCGCGGACGGCCGGATCGAGCGGGAGGCCGACGGCACGCCGAGCGGCGTCCTCCAGGAGGGGGCCGCCGGCCTGGTCGCCCGGCTGGTGCCCGCCCGCACCGCGGCCGACCGTCTGGCCGGCCTGCTGCGCGCCCAGGAACTGCTGCACTCCCTGGGCATCACCGGCTGGCAGGACGCGCTGCTCGGGGAGTTCCACGGCCAGGCCGACCCCTCCGACGCCTACCTGACCGCCGCGCGCGACGGCAGCCTGACCGCGCGCGTCACCGGGGCGCTCTGGTGGGACCGCGAGCAGGGTGCGGAGCAGATCCCCGGGCTCGTCGCCCGACGGAAGGAGCTGTCGGACGGACGGTTCCGGGCGGGCTCGGTCAAGATCATGCAGGACGGCATCGCGGAGAACTTCACCGCCGCGATGTCCAGCCCCTACCTGGACGGCTGCGGCTGTGCGACCGCCAACTCCGGTCTCAGCTTCGTCGATCCGGCCGCCCTGCGGTCCCACGTCACCGAGCTGGACGCGCTCGACTTCCAGGTGCACTTCCACGCGCTCGGCGACCGCGCGGTGCGCGAGGCGCTGGATGCCGTCGCGGCGGCCCGCGCCGCCAACGGGCACCGCGGCACCAGGCACCACCTGGCCCACCTCCAGGTCGTCCACCCCGACGACATCGCGCGCTTCGCCCGGGTCGGGGCGGTCGCCAACATCCAGCCGCTCTGGGCCGCCCACGAACCCCAGATGGACGAGCTGACCATCCCCTTCCTCGGACCCGAACGCGCCTCCTGGCAGTACCCGTTCGGCTCGCTGCTGCGGGCCGGCGCCACCCTCGCCGCCGGCAGCGACTGGCCGGTCAGCAGCCCCGACCCGCTCGCCGGGATCCACGTCGCGGTCAACCGGACCGAACCCGGCGCCACCCACGGCCGGGTCTTCCTGCCCGAGCAGCGCCTGGACCTCGCCACCGCGGTCGCCGCCTACACGGCCGGCTCCGCGCACGTCAACGGCGTGGACGACGCCGGGGTGCTCGCCGTCGGCCGCCTCGCCGACCTGGTGGTCCTCGACCGCGACCTCTTCACCGCCCCGGCCGCGGAGATCGCCGAGGCGCGGGTCCTGGAGACGTACGTGGGCGGCACCCGGGTGTACGCGGCGGGCTGACCCACGGCGCCCGGCGCCGCGCGGCCGCCACGGATCACCCCGCCGGACGGTCCGCCGGTGCGTCGGCCGCCGCGCTGCCGGACGCCGGGCGCACCGAGGACCGCCTGATCTCCAGCTTCGTCGGCACCAGCGCTCCCGTCGGCTCCCGGCTGCCGCTGCCGAGCGCCGCCATGAGCAGTTCGACGCCCTTCTCGGCGATCAGGGCGGGCCGGAGGCTCAGGGTGGTGACGGGCGGGTCGGCGTGGACTGCGGAGCCGTCCTCGCTGACGCACACCACCAGCAGGTCGGCGGGGACGGCGCGCCCGTGGCGGCGGGCCGCGTCCAGGACCAGCGGCGGATTGGCCTCGGCGACGACGAAGAGCGCGTCCGGCCGTTCGCTGCCGCCGAGTGCCTGCTCGACGGCCTCGACGGCCGGGCCGTTGCCGGGCCGGGCGCAGAGCGAGATCCGCGCAGCGGCGCCGTGCTCGGCGCACCAGCGCTCGTACGTCTCCAGCACCGCCGCGTTGAAGCGGGTGGTCGGGCCGGGGGTCACCATCGCGATGCGGCGGGCGCCCTGGGCGTGCAGGTGGTCCAGCACCTCCCGGACGGCGCCGTCGGCGTCCACGTCCACCCAGTGCGCGCCGGGCCGGCCCTCCACCGAGCGGTCGGTGAACAGCGGGATGCCGGCGGCGAGGAAGTCCTCGACGAGCGGGTCCCCGGTGACCGGGTCCGCCACGATCGCGGCGTCGAGCGGGAGGTCGGCCCACTCGTTCGGCGACGTGGTCGCCGGCAGCAGCACCAGGGCGTAGCCGCGGGCGAGTGCCGCGGTGGCGGTGGCGCTGGTCAGCTGGGCGAGGTACGGAGACTCCATGTACGCCCAGTTCGCGTCGGCGTACTCGCCGACGGCGTAGCCGATCAGCCGCGCGTGTCCGGCCCGCAGCAGCCGGGCCGTGGCGTTGGGCCGGTAGCCGAGGCGGCGGGCGGCCTCCCGGGCGCGCTCGCGCACCTCGGGCGAGAGCCGGCCGGTGCCGTTGAGCGCGGCCGAGACGGTGGTCTTGGACAGGCCCGCCTCGCGGGCCACGTCGACCAGGCGGACCCGGGGCACGGCGGCCGGGCCGCCGCCTCGCGATGTTTCGGTCATGTGCTGAGCTTGCCAGCTCCCGGGGCCCGCCGTCACCCGTCCGTGACCTTTGAAAAATCGTTCCCGCAGGCCCTTGTGCGGGAACGTTCCCGCATCAATACTCGCCTGCAACCCCCAGACCCCAACGACCCTCCGAAAGGGGTGGGTTCCCCCTTGCGCGTCCCCAGATCCACCACACTGCTCGCCGCCGGCGCAGCCCTCGTCCTCGCCACCGCCGCCGGCTGCTCCGGGGCCACCCGGCCCGCCGCCGGGTCCGCCGACCGGGGCGCGGGGCCGACCACCCCGACCGCACCCGCCGCCAAGGGCCCGATCCCGTCCTTCACCTGGTCGCTGTACGCCGAGCCCCAGTCCCTCGACTACGCGCAGGCCTACGACTACCCGCCGAACACCGTCCTCGCCAACGTCTGTGAGCAGCTGTTCCGGGTCACGCCGGACATGCGGATCGAGCCCGGCCTCGCGCTGAGGTCGGCCGCCCCCGACCCGCTGACCCGGGTCTACACGCTGCGCCCCGGGGTGCGGTTCCACGACGGCTCGACCATGACGGCGGACGACGTGGTCGCCTCCCTCCGGCGCCACCTCGACCCCGCCACCGGCTCGGCCTGGGGCAGCGCCTTCAAGAACGTCGCCGCGGTCAGCAGGACCGGCCCGCTGGAGGTCACCCTCAGGCTCACCAAGCCCGACGTGCTGCTCGACGAACTGCTCGCCGCCTCGCCCGGCACCGTCGAGAGCGCCGCCTTCCTGGCCAGGGCCGGCAAGGACTACGGCAGCCCGAAGGGCGGCGTCGACTGCACCGGCCCCTACGCGGTGGACAGTTGGGCGCAGGGCGACAGCATCACCCTCAGGAAGAGCCCCGGCTACTGGGACGCCGCGCTCACCCCCAAGGCCAACACCGTCCGGTTCACCTTCATCCAGGACGCCGCCGCCCGTACCAACGCCTGGCTCTCCGGCGCCGCCGACGGCGGCTACCTGCTGCCGTCCAGTGCGCTCGCCCAGCTCAAGTCCTCCTCCCGGGGCACGGTCTACTACGGCCCCAACACGGCTGCCGCCGACCTCGCCGTGGTCGACCTCAAGCACACCCTCGGTGACCTGAAGGTCCGCCGGGCGCTGTCCATGGCGCTCGACCGGCCCAGCATCATCAAGGCCGCCGCCGGAGGCGTGGGCATCCCCGCCAAGGCCCCTGCCGCGCAGGGCGCCTGGGGCCTCGTCCCGGACCGCACCGCCGGCTACTACGCCGCCCTCCCCGCTCCGGTGTACGACGTCGGCGCCGCCAGGAAGCTCGTCCGGGAGGCGGGCGCCACCGGCAAGAAGGTGGTCGTGGCGACGAGTTCGCTCGCACCCGAGATCAGCGTCGTGGCCAACGCCGTGCAGGCGGCCGGCCGGCAGATCGGCCTCGACGTCCAGCTGCAGCCGGTCGCCCCCGACGCGTACACGGCGCTGTTCACCGATCCCGCCGCCCGCGCCGGCATCGACCTCGTGATCACCAACGGGTACGACAACACCCCGGACCCACTGGAGTTCTACCAGTCCCTGCACACCGGCGACTTCAGCAACTACGGCGGCTACTCCAACCCCGAGTACGACGCGCTCTTCGACCGGGCGACCGCCGCCGCGGACCCGGCCGCCCGCGCCGACCTCACCGCCGAACTCCAGAAGATCGCCGTACGCGACCTCCCCGCCATCCCGCTGTACGAGCAGCCGTACACCACCTTCCTCGGCAGCAGGATCACCGGCGCCCCCACCGGCATCGCCCAGTTGTACTACCCGTGGGCCGCGACGATCGGCGCCGCGCACTGATGGCCCGCTACCTCACCGGCCGGCTCCTCGGGCTGGCGGCGGTGCTGCTGGCGACCTCCTTCGTGGTCTTCAGCGCCGTGCACCTCGCCCCCGGGGACCCGGTGTCCTTCCTGCTGAGGGGCCACCCGGCCACGCCCGCGGCCAGGGCCGCGATCCGCGCCCAGTACCACCTCGACGACCCGTTCCTCACCCAGTACCTGAGGTGGCTGGGCAACGTGCTGCACGGCGACCTCGGCCGCTCGGTGCAGTTCCGCCAGGACGTCGGCGCGCTGATCGGCTCCCGCCTGCCGGGCACCGCACTGCTCGTCGGGTACGCGGCCGTCCTGGTCTGCACCGGCGGTGTCCTGGCCGGCATCCTCGCCGCCCTGCGCCCCGGCGCGGTCGACCGTTCGGTGCTGGTCGGCACCGGTGTGGCCACCGCGACCCCGCCGTTCGTCAGCGCGATCGCCCTGGTCTCGCTCTTCTCCGTGCAACTCGGCTGGTTCCCCGGGCCGGGCTCCAACGGGACCGGCCTCGCCGACCGGCTCTACCACCTCACCCTGCCCGCGGTCGCCCTCGCCGTCACCCTCGCCGGCCTGCTGGCCAGGGTCACCCGCTCGGCGATGCGCGACGAACTCGGGCGCGAGCACGTGGAGACGGCCCGCTCGCGGGGCATCCCGGAGGGCGCGGTCATCCGCCGGCACGTGCTGCGCAACGCGCTCGGACCGATCGTCACCGTCGGCGGCACCATGCTCGCCGGCCTCCTGGTGAGCACCTCCATCGTCGAGACCGCCTTCAACGTCACCGGCGTCGGCTCGCTGCTGGTGCAGTCCGTCACCGTCAAGGACTTCCCGGTGGTGCAGGCGGTCACCCTGCTCACGGTCGCCGCGTTCGTCGTCGTCAACCTGGCCGTGGACCTCCTCGGGCCGCTCGTCGACCCCCGGCTGTCCCTCTCCCGGCGAGGAGCCCCATGACCACCGCCACCCTCCACGGACCGCTCCGCCGACCGGGCCTGCGCCGGCTGCGGATCCTCGGTCACGGGCCGCTGTTCACCGCCTCCGTCGTGCTGCTCGCCGCGCTGGTCGCGGTCGCCGCGCTCGCGCCGCTGCTGGCGCCGCACGACCCCGAGGCGCTCGACCTGTCGTCCGCCCTGGCCGGCAGCAGTGCCGACCACCTGCTCGGCACCGACCAGTCGGGACGCGACGTCCTCTCCCGGCTGCTGTACGGCGCCCGCACCGGCCTGCTCGGACCGCTCCTGGTGGTCGGACTCTCCACCCTGGCCGGCATCCTGCTCGGCACGGTGGCCGGCTGGCGCGGCGGCTGGGCCGACGCCCTGCTGTCGCGCGCACTCGACCTGGTGTTCTCCTTCCCCGGCCTGCTGCTGGCCGTCCTGCTGGTGGCGGTCACCGGCCCCGGCACCACCGCACCCGTCCTCGCCATGGCCGTCGCCTACACCCCGTACGTGGGACGGCTGGTGCGCGGACTCGCCCGGCAGGAGAAGGCCCGTCCCTACATCGAGGCCTACCGGGTGCAGGGCCGGTCGGGCGCGAGCGTCTGCGCCCGCCACCTGCTGCCCAACATTGCGCCCACCGTGCTCGCCCAGTCGGCGATCAACTTCGGCTACGCGCTGATGGATCTGGCCGCGCTGTCCTTCCTCGGCCTCGGCGTCCAGCCGCCCGCCGCCGACTGGGGAGCGATGATCAACGACGGCGAGTCCGCGCTCCAGCAGGGCGCCATGCTGCCCGCGCTCGCACCCTGCGTCTGCATCGTGCTCGCCGTCGTGGCCTTCGGCACCGTCGGCGAGGGCATCGCCGACCGGCTCGCGAAGCGGGAGCGATGACATGGCCGACCAGTCAACCCTGTTGGAGATCGACCGGCTCGGCATCCGGCTGCCGGACGGGCAGGCCGCCCGCCCGATCCTGGACGGCGTCTCGCTGCGCGTCGCGGCCGGCGAGACCGTCGGCCTGGTCGGGGAGTCCGGCTCCGGCAAGTCCGTCGCCTGCCGAAGCATCCTCGGCCTGCTGCCCGGCAGGGCGCGCACCGAGGGTGAGGTCCGGGTGGCCGGCCGCGACGTCCTCACCCTGGACCGGGCGGGCCTGCGGGAGTTGCGGGCCCGCAAGGTCGCCATGGTCTTCCAGGACCCGCGCGCCTGCGTCAACCCGCTGCGGCGGATCGGCGACTTCCTCACCGAGGCCCTCCGCGCGGCCGGTACCCCGGCGGCCGCCGCCACCGCCCGCGCCGTCCGACTCCTGGACGCCGTCGGCATCGCGGACCCGCACGCCGCGCTGCGCCGCCATCCGCACCAGTTCTCCGGCGGCATGCTGCAACGCGTCGTCATCGCGGCGGCGCTGGCCGGCGAGCCCGACCTGCTGGTCGCCGACGAGCCGACCACCGCGCTCGACGCCACCACCCAGGCCGAGGTCATCGCGATCCTCACCCGCCTCCAGGCCGAACGCGGCACCGGCCTGCTCTTCGTCACCCACGACCTGGAACTGGCCTCGGCGATCTGCGACCGCATCTACGTGATGTACGCCGGCCGGATCGTCGAGACCCGCAGTACCGAGGAGCTGTTCACCGCCCCCCGCCACCCGTACACCGCCGCGCTGCTGGACTGCACACCCCGCACCGACCCCGGCGCGCCGGCGCCCCGGCCCGTCCCCGGACGCCCGGTCTCGCTCGCCGAGGCCCCGCCCGGCTGCGCCTTCGCCGCCCGCTGCGGGTACGCGCAGGAGCGCTGCACGGCCGAGACACCGGTCCTCCGACCGTACGGCGACGGCGTGGCCGCCTGCCTGCGCGCAGACGAAGGGATCCTGCCGTGACCGACCCGACCGGACTGGTGGTGGCGGGCCTGCACAAGCGGTTCGGCGAACGGACGGTGGTGGACGGCGTGTCGTTCACCCTGCCGCCCGGTGGCTCGCTCGGCATCGTCGGCGAGTCCGGCTGCGGCAAGACCACCACCGCCCGCATGCTGGCCGGGCTGGAGCGACCCGACGCCGGCACCGTCCACCTGGACGGCACGGACCGCTCCGCGCGCCCGCGCGGCTGCGCCGAGCGGCTCGCCCGCGCCCGCGGGATCCAGATGGTCTTCCAGGACCCCTACCTCTCGCTCGACCCCCGGATCACCGTCCGCGGCTGCCTGGAGGAGGTACTGCGCCTGCACTTCCGGCACGGCCGCGACGCCCGGCGGCGGCGGGTCGCCGAACTCCTCGACCAGGTCGGCCTGGGCGAGCGCGAGGCCGCCGCGCTGCCGCGCCGGCTATCCGGCGGGCCGCCCCAACAGGGGGCCGGCGGCCCGGGGCGGGGGGCCGAGGCGAAGGGAGAGGTGTCGGGCCAGTC
>NZ_JBHWBW010000013.1:6540-9451 GCF_042735675.1 Kitasatospora sp. NPDC059571 | reverse complement strand
TTTTATACGCCCCCGGGCCGGGGGGCGGCGGCCGCCCCCGCGCGCCCGCGCGGGCTCGCCGGGGGCCCGCGCCAACGGGTCGCCGTCGCCCGGGCGCTGGCGGCCGAGCCGAAGGTCCTGGTGCTCGACGAGGCGGTGGCCGCCCTGGACGTCTCCATCCAGGCGCAGATCCTCGCCCTGCTGGCCGGCATCCGCCGGGACTGCGGCATCTCCTTCCTCTTCGTCAGCCACGACCTCGCGGTGGTCCGGCACATCACCGACAGCATCGCGGTCCTCCGGGCCGGCCGGATCGTCGAAACCGGGCCCACCACAGCGGTGCTGGCCGCACCGCAACACCCCTACACCCGGCTGCTCCTGGACTCCGTGCCCCGCCGGGGCTGGGACCCGGCCCGTATCTCCGAGCACCGCCGCACCCTCCTGTGACGACCTCATCCGACGACCCCCCACCCTGGACGCACCCATGACCGAGACCACCCCGCTCGCCTACCTCCCCGCCACCGAGGCCCTGCGCCGGTTCCGCGAGCGCACGCTCTCGCCGGTCGAACTGATGGCGGCCGTCATCGCGCGGGCCGAGGCCGCCGAACCGACCGTCAACGCCCTGGCCGAGCGCACCTTCGACGAGGCGATGGCCGCCGCCCGGGAGGCCGAGGCCCGCTACTCCGGCAAGGGCCGGGCGCCGCGCCCGCTGGAGGGCCTGGCCGTCGCCACCAAGGAGGAGCAGCCCATCGCCGGCCGCCGGGCCACCGACGGCTCCCTCGCCTTCCGCGACGAGATCGCCGAGCAGACCCACCCGGTCGTCGAGCGCATCCTCGACGCCGGCGGGATCGTCCACGCCCGCACCACCACACCCGAGTTCAGCTGCGCCGCGGTCACCCGGTCCCGGCTGTGGGGCGTCACCCGCAACCCCTGGAACCCCGCCTTCTCGCCCGGCGGCTCCTCCGGCGGCTCGGGCGCCGCCCTGGCGGCGGGCGAGACCACCCTGGCGACCGGGTCCGACATCGGCGGCTCGATCCGCATCCCCGCCTCGTCGACCGGCACGGTGGGCTTCAAGCCCCCGTACGGACGGGTGCCGGCGATGGCGCCGTTCAACCTCGACACCTACTGCCACGACGGCCCGATGGCGCGCACCGTCGCCGACTGCGCGCTGCTGCAGAACGTGATCGCCGGACCGCACCCGACCGACGGCGTGTCCCTGCGGCCCGCACTGGTGCTGCCCGAGCGGTTCGAGGACGTCGCCGGGCTGCGGGTGGCACTGTCGATCGGCCTCGGCGACTGGCCGGTGGACGCGGAGGTCGAGGCCAACACCCGGGCCGTCGCCGAGGCGCTGCGCGCGGCGGGAGCGGTCGTCGAGGAGGTCGAGGTCCCGATCACCCGCGCCCGGGTGCGCCGGGCCGCGATGCTCCACTTCGGCGCGGTCTTCGGCCCGTACGTGGCCTCCGTCGCCGCCGAGCACGGCGACCTGCTCACCCCCTACGCGCTGGCGTTCGCCGAGGAGACCGCCGCCTTCGCCGCGGAGCCGGGCGGCTTCCTGGCCGGCCTGGTCATCGAGAGCGAGGTGCAGGCGGTGCTCGGCTCCCTGCTCGACCGCCACGACGTACTGCTCTGCCCGACGCTCGCCCTCCCGGCCTTCGCGGCCGACGACGACTACACCTCGACCGAGGTGGTGGTCGAGGGCGAGACGCTGGACCACTACCTGGACGCGGCGCTGACCACGGTGTTCAACATCGCCAGCCGCCACCCGGTGCTGAGCGTCCCGTCCGGGTTCGCCTCCACCGGCGTCCCGACCGGCGTGCAGATCGTCGGGCGCACGTACGACGACACCACGGTGTTCCGGGCGGCCGCCGCGGTCGAGGCCGTGCGCCCGTGGGGCGGTGTCCCGGTGCTGTGAGGGACCTGCGGGGGCGGGCCGGTCAGGGGCGGTCGGGGGAGTAGCCCAGGACCCAGCCGAGGGCCTGGGCCACGCCGCGGGCGTAGCGGCGGTGCTGCCGGTCGAGGCCGGGGTCGCGGGCGAGCGCGAGGGCGAGGCGCTCCTGGGCCATCACCCGCAGCGTCGGGTCGGCGGGGGCCGGGTCCATGCCGACCGGCGGGGTGGCCGAGGGCTTCAGGGCCCACCGGTAGGCGGCCTGCGCGCCCTTGCGGCGCGGCTTGCCGGAGGGGCAGGACAGCAGGCGCAGTGCGTCGCGGATGTCGTCGGCGGATCTGATGCCGACGGACTGGTCCGGGAGGGTGCCGGTGCTCATCCGACCACCGTAGGGCGCGGACGGCCGGGCGTCCCGCGTTCCGGCGCGACAGCGGCGGAACGCGCCCCCTTTCCGCCCGGTCCGCTACCTTCCGCCCCGCGCGCCGGTGCCGCCGACCCGCCGGCGGGCCGCGGGCCCGGCAGGGATGGTTCGCGCACCATGAACACGTCCACCGCGTCCTCGGTCTCGCAGCGGAAGCCGTGCCGCTCGTACAGCCGCCGCGCCGGGCTGCCCTGCAGCACGTTGAGCCGGACGGGTGTGCCGGCGCGGTCGCACGGCTCCAGGACCCGGCGCAGCACGGCCGTGCCGGTGCCGCTGCCGTGCAGGTGCGGGGTGAGGTAGAAGTGCTCCAGCCAGTGGGCGTCCGCGGCCGGCCGCAGCGCCACGCAGCCGGCCAACGAGCCGCCCACCTCGATCACCCGGGTGTGCGCGGGTGCGAAGCCGTCCCGCAGCCGCTGCCGCACCCGGTGCGCGTCGTACCGTCCGAGCCGCTCCAGGTCGGCCTGCAGCACCACGGCGCGCAGCTCGGCCACCGCCTCGACGTCCGCGGGCGTCGCCGGCCGGAGTTCCCAGTCCGTCGTGATCATCAGGCCATTGTGCCGGACCCGGCCCGGTGGGCGGGGACGGCGCGCCCGTGGGGGGCAGGGGAGCGGGGACGGTGGGGTGGGGCG
>NZ_JBHWBW010000013.1:0-6530 GCF_042735675.1 Kitasatospora sp. NPDC059571 | reverse complement strand
GTGTTTTTTTCCCCCCCCGCGCCCGGCGCGCGCCGCGGCGCCGCGGGGCGGGGGGTCCCCTCTCGTTGTTAACCCCCCCCCGGGGGGGCCCCCCCCCCCGGGGGGGCGGCCCCCCCCCCGCGGGCGGGGCACGGGGCCTCGGATCCGGAAGATGGAGCCGATGAACTCGGCGAGCAGCCGCTCCTTGAGCCGGCCCGGCAGTGCGTCCGGCAGCACCGGCACGGGCGCCATCCGGCCGGGCAGCCCGCCCTGCGGGTCGAGGCCGGCGAAGGCGAGCACCCGGCCACGTCCTCCGGACCGGGCGACGCCGGGTCGAGCCCTGCCCGGCGGGCGCCGCCCGGGTGAACTCCGGTACGGCTGATGCGGATCCGGTCCGACGGTCGGACGCAGCCGGGTGGAGGTTCAGGGCGGCGGCCCTCCCGGGGGCCGCCGCCCGGCTTCGTGCCGGGACGCTTGACGGGGTGCGGATCCGGGAAGACACTCCGGAAGGACATCCTCGAACGCAGGCGGGAGAACCGTGAGGCAGCCGGAGCCGGTCATCGAGGGTGCGGCCCACGCCGTCCGCCTGCTGCCGGTGCTGACCAGCCGCCGCCACATCGATCTGCTGCGGGTCTGCAGCAGCATGGCAGGCGCGACCGGCTCCCGCGGCCCGGCGGCCGTCCTCGGCTGAGACCGCACCGGGAGAGTCCGTCTCCCGGCATCACCTTCACCCCCGCTTCCCCCCGATCCGTGGCGTGCCCGTCGGTGTGCGCCCGCACCCTGGGAGACCCTCATGTCCGCCTCGCCCCAGCCCGTCGTGTCCGCGTTCCGCGGCAGGATCGGCCGTGACGCCCGCAGCGGGTACCACGCCGTGCCGCACCGCTACCGGCTCCACCTCGCGCTCTCCTGTCCGCACTGTCTCGAGATCGCCGTCACCCACAGCCTGCTCGGTCTGGGCGACACGCTGCCGGTGACCCTGCTGCCGGCGCTGCCCGACGCGGGCGACGGCGGCTACCTGGCGCTCCGGCCGCTGTACGAGGCCAGTTCGCACCGGCACCGGGGACCGGCGCAGGCGCCGGTGCTCAGCGACGACTGGAGCGGACGGATCGTCAGCACCGACGGCCCCCAGATCCTCACCGATCTGGCCCGCCGGTTCGCCGGGCCGGGCCCCGACCTCCACCCGTGCGGTGCGGACGCCTCGATCGCCGCGGTCGGGCAGTTCTGCGAGCGGGACATCAACGCCCCCGCGCAGCAGGCGGGTCGGACGGACGCCGCCCCGGAGGAGCGGGCGGCCGCGCTGCGGAGCCTGCTGGCCGGGCTGGACGCGGTCGAGCAGCGCCTGGCCGCCCGGGAGCACCTGCTGGGCGACGGACCGACCGCCGCGGACGTGCGGCTCTGGGTGACCCTGGTCCAGCTGGACACCGTGCACCGGTGGCACCTGGACGCCGCGGCCGTGGACCGCATCGCCGACCACCCGCGGCTGTGGGCCTACGCCCGCCGGCTGGCCGGCCACCCCTGCTTCGGCCGCCACCTCGACCTGGACGGCATCGCCCGCCGCCACCACGCCCGCTGTCGGGGGGAGGAGGCCGCCGGAGCGGCGATGCAGATCGTGGACTGGGCGGAGTGCGCACGGGAGCGGGTGCCGCAGTCCGGCTGAGCCGGGGTCACCGGGAGGGCACTCCGGCGGTCGTCCGGGCGGCCTCCCGCAGGATCGGGAGCAGCAGCTGCTCGTAGGCCGTCAGCGGGCGGGCCAGTGTCCAACTCGCCATCACCGCACGGCGTTCGGGCGACGGGTGGACCGTCAGCTCGGCGAGCACGCCGTGCCGGAGTTCGAGTTGCACGGACCGGCGCGGCACCAGCCCCACGCCCAGGCCGATCCGGGCGGCCTCCTTGACGCCCTCCGTCCCCCACAGGTTGAGGGTCCGGGCGCCGGCCAGTTCCCAGCTGTGCAGCAGGTCCGTCAGCTGGCGGCGGGTCTGCGAGCCGCACTCGCGCAGCAGGAAGGTCTCGCCCGCGAGGTCGGTGGGGGCGAGCCCCTTGCCCACCAGCGGATGGTCGGCCGGGCAGACCAGCAGCATGTCGTCGTCGGCGAGCCGTTCCGACCGGTACTGGCCGGGAGGCAGCGGGCTGCCGCTGAGCCCGATGCCGACCTGGCCCTCCTCCAGCGCCACGGCGAGCTGGTCGGCGGTGCTGACGGCGAGGCTGATCTGCGCATCGGGCTCGCGGCGCCGCAGTTCCCGCAGGACCGCCGGCAGGAAGTGCCCGCTGATGGTGCTCGTGCTGCCGATCACCAGTGGGTCCTTGCGCAGGAGGGCCGCCGCCTGGACGGCGGCGACGGCCTGGTCGGCGAGCGCGAGCACCTCCTTGGTCTGCGCGAGCAGGATCTCGCCGGCCAGGGTGGGGCGGATCTTCGGGCCCGAGCGGTCGACCAGTTGGGTCCGCAGGGCTATCTCCAGGTTCTGCACCTGTTTCGACACGGACGACTGGCTCAGGAACAGGACCTGGCCCGCGGCCGAGAACCCCTCGCATTCGATGACCTGTGCGAAGATCGCCAGTTGATTGAGGTTCAGTCGCATCATGGCCTCGCTCGCGTCCGGACGGTATGGGACACAGGGGGCGGCGCGGTGCCCGCGGGCTCGGCCGGTAGGGCAATGTACCCCGCGCCGGGCCCCCGCCACAGCGCGGATCGACCTGCGGCATTGCCGGACATGGGGGGATTTCGTGTCCGTCCCGGCTCCGTGCCCATGCGCTGACGGTAGGTCGGCACAGAGGTGACAGTTCGTCACGGGAGGTGATCCGGCGCCCGCCGGTCGGTAAAGGATGGGCAAAGGAGCGGGACGAAACCTCGAATCCGGCCTCTTTCCCTGGTGACCGGCCCGCCAGCGGCCGGCACTTCCCGGGAGGTGTTTCGGTGCACGCTTGTCCCTACGGTCGACCGGAAGCGCAGCCCCTGTCCGGCGCCGACGCGCGGCGGACGTCCACCCGGCCCGGCCGTGGCGCCGCCGGTTCGGCGAGGCCGGGCGCCCCGCCCCGGCGGTGCCGTCCCGGCAGGCCGTGGAAGGAGGCGCCGTGGACGCACTGACCCTGCCCGGCGGCCGCGGTGAACTGGTGAGCCGCCGCCCGTCCGAACCCGCCGGCCGGGCCCGGCCGCGGGGCGGCCCGGGAACGGTCCAGGCGGTGGCGCTCTCCGCGGCACCGGGACCGCCCCCGCCGGGACTGTCCGCCGTGAAGGTGGTCGCCTACCTGCACGGACCCGAGCCGTACCTGCTGATCCCCGACCCCGTCCCGGGGATGCACCGGACGCTCGTGCGCTGGCTCAAGGGCCAGTCGGCGGTGGCCGGACCGGTGGTGGCGCGGGTCGACGCCGGGGCGTCGCTGCGCTGGGCCCGAACCCTGCTCGCGCTCGCGCCGAAATGGCCGGGAAGCGCCGGCGAGCTCCTCTTCGTCGAGGACCACCTGGCCAAGGTGGTGCTCCTCCAGGACCCCCTGCTGGCCGGCCACCTCTCCGCCAAGTGGCTCAGCAGGCTCCAGGACATGACACCGCGTCAGCGCGAGCGGATGGAGCAGACCCTGCTCGCCTGGCTGGAGGGCGGCGGCGCCGCCGGGGCGGCGCTCCTGCTGCGCATCCACCCGCAGACCGTCCGGTACCGGCTCCGCAAGCTGGAGCGGATCTTCGGCAGCAGCCTGCGCACCTCGCAGGCGCGGTTCGAGATCCTGCTGGCGTTGAAGATCCACGGCATGGCCACCGAGTGCGCCCGGCTGCGCACCAGAGCGGAGCTGCCCCCGCGCCGGGCGTCCGAGCCCCGGCAGGACGTCGGCCCCACCGGCCCGTGAGCCGTTCCGGTTCCGGCCTTTCCAGATTCCCGTGACCGTCGACCGGGATCAGTTGTCACTGCAACCTGTCCATTGTCGTTGAATTCCCCGACGGGCTCCCCTGTGCCTCCGTAGGGTGTTCTTCGCGGCCGCCGGAATCCGCCGGGAAAGGAATTCCGGCGGTGGGCCGGCGTGCGATCGCCGTCCCGGCGTGATGAGGAAACGATGTCATCTTCGAGGAAGAAACGCGGAATCGGGAACGCCGCCTACGGGATTCCCCAGGTGAGTCGCCTGCCGCGGTCGTTCGCCACGCTGCTCGTGATCGTGGCCATGATCTCCACGGTGACGGCGCTGGTGGTGCCCGTGGTGCGCTCGGCGGGCTCGTACCGCACCCCGCGGGCGGGGGAGTCGCCGAGCGCGGGGACGGTGCAGACGCCGTCCGGGCCGCTGACCCCGCTCGACCGGGACTTCGTCAAACGGGTCCGGCTGGCCGGTCTGTGGGAGATACCCGCAGGCCGGATGGCCCTGGCCAAAGGCGGCACGCCCGAGGTCAGGACCGCCGGCCAGCACCTGATCGACGGTCACACCGAGCTCGACCGGGCCGACCTGGACACCGCCCGGACGCTGAACATGGAGGTGCCCAGCGAGCCCTCCGCCCAGCAGCAGGGGTGGCTGCAGCAGCTGGACGCCGCCCAGGGCGAGGAATTCGACCGGCTCTTCGCGAACATCGTGCGCAATGCGCACGGCCAGGTCTTCGCGGTCGTCGCCCAGGTGCGCGCCAGCACCCAGAATTCCACCGTCAGGGATCTCGCGACCCTGGCCAACTCCACGGTCCTGGACCATATGACGGTGCTGGAGAACACCGGACTGGTGAAATTCGGTGAACTCACCGGACCGTCCGGTTCGCCCTCGCCGGGCGCGAGTTCCACGCCCCGGCGCTAGACCACAGGAGCAGTGCTTTCCACGGCCTGTACGACAGGCCCGATCCCGTTTCGAGGGTGCGAACATGAGGATTCACAAACGTGATACGGCCAGGCGGCGGGCCTTCGCCCTGCTGCTGGCCGGGGTACTGGCGCTCAGCGGCGCCTCGGCCCTTGCCGCGGCGGCGTTCGCCGGGCAGCGCCCGGTGCGCTCGCAGCAGTCCGCCGGCCAGATGGGCACGGTCGCCTGCGGCGACGTCGGGGTGATGCTGAACTCCGTCCCGGACGCCGCCCAGGCCGACGTCAACCAGGATCTCGCCGACCTCGACGTCCAGGTGGCGGACGCCTACCGCAGCCTGTCGGATCCCGCTGGCGGGGGCGAGCAGCGCGTCATGGGCGCGCTGGCCGGCAAGCGCTCCGCGACCCTGCAGAAGCTCGCGGCGAGTGCCGGACCGGACTCCGGCCTGCCCCAGGATCTGTCCGGACTGTCGAACTGCACGATCCGGCGCGACCTGGTGGTCGACGCGTCGGCCCGCGACTTCGCCCCGGCGGCACAGAGCGCCGCGGCCGACCCGAACAAGGCCGCGGCGGCGAAGAACTCCGGCTCCGCCCGCGGATTCGTCGACATCAGGACCGTCGCCCCGAACACCGCCAAGCCCGCCCGCACCGGGCCGGCCACCGGCACCTTCACCTCGCAGTGCGGCCGCAACGAGAACCGCCACCTCAACCCCGACAACGTGATCGTGGCTCCCGGTGTGAGCAACGGCGCCCACCACATGCACGACTACGTCGGCAACAAGATCACCGACGCGTTCTCCTCGAACGGCCGGCTGGCCGGCGCCGGCACCACCTGCTCCAACGGCGACCAGTCCGCCTACTACTGGCCGGTGCTGCGGCTCCTCAACGGTGCCAACGAGAAGGACGCCAAGGCGCCGGGCGGCGGACAGGACCTCAACGTCGGGCGCATCCTGCAGCCGGCCGAGGTCGGGATCACGTACAGCTCTCCCACGGGGAACCCGGTCCAGCCCATGACCCGGTTCCTGCGGATCATCACCGGCGACGCCAAGGCCCTGACCAACGGGCCGGCCAACGCCCACGCCTCGTGGAGCTGCACCGGGTTCGAGAACCGCCAGCTCGCCGACAAGTACCCGATCTGCCCGAACGGCAGCCGGGTGGTGCGGACGCTGAAGTTCCCGGACTGCTGGGACGGCAAGAACATCGACAGCGCCAACCACCGCACCCACACCGCCTTCTCCCAGGCGAACGGCGCCTGCCCGAAGAACTTCAAGGCGATCCCCCAGCTGGTCGAGCGGGTCGCCTACGACGTGCCGTCCGGTGCGCGCTTCGCCGTCGACAGCTTCCCCGAGCAGCTCCACAACCCGGTCACCGACCACGGGGACTTCATCAACGTGATGAACCGCAACCTGCTGGACCAGATGGTGAGCTGCATCAACGCGGGTCGTCGCTGCGGATGACCCCCACGGGCCGCCGCCGCGACGGGCCGGGCGGCCCAAGCCGCCGCACCCCGCGCGGCCCGCCCGGAACCCGGGCTACCCATTCCAGCGGAGCACGCAGAAAGCCGGAGGGCTCAGCGATGTTGACAGGGCAAGGACACCGAGCGTGGCACTCGGCCGCAGGGCCGGCACGGGCGGGCCGGGCACGCCGAGCGGCCCGGGCCGGCCGGGCCGGACTGGCAGCCCGGGTCGCCCGCGCCGAGCAGGTGCCGGACGGCCCCGCGGGCGACCGGCCCCAGGCTGGCGGCCGGGCCACCCCCCCGGGGGGGTGCCTGCTTCCCCGGCAGACGAAGGGGGGGGGCCC
>NZ_JBHWBW010000012.1:31453-39238 GCF_042735675.1 Kitasatospora sp. NPDC059571 | reverse complement strand
GCCGTGGTGGCGGGGGGGCGCCGGGCGGGGGGGGGGGCGCCGGGGCGGGGCGTGGCGGCGGCGGGCCCGCGGGCGGGGGCCGGCGTGGGCGTGCGGGGGGCGGCCGCGGCCGCCGCGCAGGCCGAGGTGCGCCGCCAGCTGGAGGTGCAGCGCGCCGAGCAGCGCCGCCGCGCCGAGGAGGCGCTGCAGCGCGCGGAGGAGGCCCGGCTGCGGGCGGAGGCCGCGGAGGCCGCGTCCGCCGCTGCGGCAGCGGTCGCCGCGACCGCCGAGCTGCCGCAGGTGCCCGAGGCCCCGCCGGCCGCGGGCGCCGGGAAGGCCCCCGAGTCGTCCGAGGAGTCGACCCGGGAGATCCCGGCACCGGAGCACGGTTCCGATGCCCGCGGTGCGCAGCCGGAGGAGACCCCGGTGGAGCGCACGGCGGTGCTGCCGACGGTGCCTGCCCCGGACGAGACCGCGGTGCTGCCGCAGGCGGACCCGCGTGCGGTGGACGAGACGGCGGTGCTGCCGACAGTGCCCGCCCCGGACGAGACGGCGGTGCTGCCGAAGGCGGACCCGCGGGCGGTGGACGAGACCGCGGTGCTGCCGAAGGCGGACGGCCCGGCCGAGGGCCGGGTGCCGCCGGGGATCTGGCGGTCGGAGCCGTCCGACGACACGACCCGCGAGCTGACGCCGCCGGCCCGCCCGCGTCCTTCCTGGGCGGAGGAGACCCCGATGGACGACCTCCCCAGCCTGACCGACTCGCTGCTCGGCTCGCGCGAGGAGTGGTCGCGCTGGGAGGCGGTCGAGGACGGGGACACGCCCGATGACGGCCGCGGGCGCGGCTGGGGCCGCAAGCGCCGCAAGGACTGATCCTCCGGGCGGACGGCGGCCCGGGCAGGTGTGCACCGGAACCGAACGGACAGACGGGCATCGCAGTCTGAAAGACTGCGGTGCCCGTTTCGTCACCCGCAGCCTGCCGAGGGAAGCCCGTCACCGTGAGCGTCGCCGCACCCGCCCCGCCCGTCCTCAGCCCGAGGGCCGCAGCTCCGGGGGCAGCCGCCTCCGGCGGCCGGCTCCAGGTCCTGGACGGGCTGCGGTTCGTCGCGGTGCTGATGGTCGTCCTGTACCACTACATCGCGTTCGGCTCGGACTGGAGCCGTCCGCGGGCCGAGCTCTTCCCCCTGCTGTACCAGCCGGCCGCCTACGGCTGGCTCGGTGTGCAGCTGTTCTTCCTGATCAGCGGCTTCGTGATCTGTCTGAGCTGCTGGGGTCGCTCGCTGTCGGACTTCCTGACCTCGCGGGTGGTCCGGCTCTTCCCCGCCTACTGGTTCGGGGTGCTGGTGACCACCCTCGTGCTGGCCTCCGTCCCGGGTGGCTCCCGGCCGCGGGCCGGCCGTGACGTGCTCACCAACCTGACGATGATGGAGTACCCGTTCGGTGCGCCGTACGTGGACGGCGTGTACTGGAGCCTCTGGGTCGAGGGCCGGTTCTACCTGATCTTCGCGGTCGTGGTCGCGTTCGGCCTCAGCTACCGCCGGGTGCTCGCCTTCTGCCTGCTGTGGGCGGCGGCCGGCGTGCTCGCCACCGCGGCGCCGGGCGAGCAGCTGCTCCAGGTCCTGGCCATGCCGGAGTACTGCTGGTTCTTCATCGGCGGACTGGCCTTCTACCTGATGCGCCGGTTCGGGCCCGACCTGCTGCTCTGGCTGCTGGTCGGCCTGACCTTCCTGCTGGGCTGCCGGGCGGCCCTGCCCACCTTCCGCTTCGTCGCCTCGCAGGCCGGCCACCCGATGTCCGAGTGGGCGATGGTGGCCGTGATCGCCGCCTTCTACCTGTTGATGGCGGGCGTCGCGCTGGACTGGTTCCGGGCGGTCGACTGGCGCTGGCTGACGACCGCGGGCGCGGTCACCTACCCGCTGTACCTGCTGCACGAGTACATCGGGTGGGAGGTGATCAGCACGGTCGGCGGCCGGGTCGACGCCCGACTGCTGGTGGCCGTCCTGCTGGTGGTCATGACCGGCGCGTCCTGGCTGGTGCACCGGTACGTGGAGCGGCCGTCCGCCCGCTGGCTCAAGCCGCGGCTGGCCGCCTCCTTCGCCAAGGTCCGGGCCGCCGGCGCGCCGCCCGTCCGGCGGCCGGCACACCCGGCCGAGCACGGCCCCGCCGACGCGGACGCCCACGGGCCCGCCCATGCGCACGCCCACGGCGACGGGCCGGACCGGTCGGGCCGCGCCGACGCCTGCCCGCCCGGCCGGGCCCGTGCGGCCGCCGGCCGGGCACCGGAGCGCCTGCCCGACCGGGCGCCCGCCCGCATCCCGGACCGCGCTGTCGGCCCGGCGCGTTAGGCTCGTGGCGCAGAAGGCGGCCGCGGCAGGGAGTACGGCGTGAGCGTGTGGGACGACCTGGTCGGCCAGGATCGGGTGGTCGAGCAGCTGTCCGCGGCGGCCCGCGCCGCCCGGGCCACGGTCCTCGCCGGGCGCGGCGGCAGTGCCGAGACCGGCGGCAACGCCTCGCTGATGACGCACGCCTGGCTGTTCACCGGCCCGCCCGGCGCGGGCCAGACCACCGCCGCCCGCGCCTTCGCCGCCGCGCTGCAGTGCACCAGCCCCGACCTGGAGCTCGGCGGGACACCCGGCTGCGGATTCTGCGAGGGCTGCCACACGGTGCTCGCCGGCAGCCACGCCGACGTGAAGTACGTCCGCACCGACGGCCTGTCCATCGGCGTCGGCGACATGCGAGACCTGGTGCTGCGCGCCGCCAGCTACCCGACCGGCGGCCGCTGGTCGGTGATCCTCGTCGACGCCGCCCACCGGCTCACCGAGGCCGCCGCCAACGCCCTGCTCAAGGGGGTGGAGGAGCCCTCGCCGCGCACCGTCTGGCTGCTCTGCGCGCCGTCCGTGCAGGACGTGCTGCCGACCATCCGGTCCCGCTGCCGGCTGCTGGTGCTGGGCACACCGTCCGCGGAGGCCGTCGCCGACATGCTGGTCCGCCGCGACGGCGTCGAGCCCGGCCCGGCGCACCTCGCCGCGCTCGCCGGCCAGGGCGACATCGAGCGCTCCCGCCGGCTTGCCGTCGACGACCAGGCCCGCGCCCGCCGCGCGGACGTGCTGCGGATCCCGCTGGAGGTCGGCGACATCGGCGGCTGCCTGGCCGCGGCCCAGCGGCTCGTCGACACCGCAAAGGCGGACGCCGAGGCACTGGCCGAGACGCAGGACGCCAAGGAGACCGAGGACCTCCGGGCCGCCTACGGCGCGGCCGAGGGCAGCCGGGCGCCGCGCGGCATGGCCGGCGCCGTCAAGGAGTTGGAGAAGCGCCAGAAGAGCCGCGCCACCCGGACCCGCCGGGAGACCCTCACCGTCGCCCTGCTCGACCTGCTCGGCTTCTACCGCGACGTGCTGGCCCTCCAGCTCGGCGCCACCGGCCGGCTCGCCAACGAGGACCAGCGCCCGGCGCTGGAACGGGTCGCCGCCGCCGGCCCCGCCGAGTCCACGCTGCGCCGGATCGAGGCGGTGCTGGCCTGCCGCGAGGCACTGGAGCGCAACGTCGACCCGCTGCTGGCCGTCGAGGCGATGACGGTGGCGCTGCGCGCAGGCTGACCCGGCCGCCCGGCCCCGGTACCCGCCCTCCACCGTCACGGATGGGCGACGGTCCGGCTGACCGCATGTCACCTCGCTCGTTCGAGTGAACGTCGCAGGGTGCCCGTGCGGCCCCCGGCGCCCCACCGGGCCGAGTGTGCACCCTGAGGACCGTCCGCGCCGCGGTCCGGCGGCCGGTACCCTCCCGAGGTGGTGCGCCCATGCTCCGTCCGCTCCTCGCCACAGCCCTGCTGACCGCCGCCGCCGGCCTCTGGCTCGGACGTTCCGCTCTGGGCACCTGGCGCGAGCTGCGGGCCGCCCGCACGTACGAGCTGGCCGCGGACCGGCGTCCGCTGCTCGTCCGGGCCACGGCCGCCGCCCTCTGCCTCGCCGGGTCCGCGACCCTGGCCGGCGGCGTGGCCATGGACCCGGCCGCGGCCCGCC
Source organism: Kitasatospora sp. NPDC059571 (assembly GCF_042735675.1). Lineage (NCBI taxonomy): Bacteria > Bacillati > Actinomycetota > Actinomycetes > Kitasatosporales > Streptomycetaceae > Kitasatospora > Kitasatospora sp. NPDC059571. The sequence continues at coordinate 35,243 of NZ_JBHWBW010000012.1, read as the reverse complement.
GCGGGCACCTGTTCGCGGTCGGCGAGACCGTACCGGCCCGCGCGGCCGCCGCAGTGGCCCCCGCTCCCGCGGCCATCTCCTCCGCGTCCGCGTCCGTGTCCGCCACCGCCCAGCCGTCCGCCGCCGCGCACCCGCTGCCGCCGGTCGTCACCGCCTTCACCGCCGTCGGCCACCCCGCCGAGGGCGATCTGATGGAGGGCCAGGTCGCCGGACCCGACGGCCACCCGCGCACCGTACGGGTCTGGCTCCCCGCGCAGTACCGCGAGGACCAGCAGGCACGCTTCCCGGTGATCGTGCTGCACTCCGGCACCGCCCGGAAGACCGCCGACGCCGACCTGCCCGACGTCTTCGACGGCGTCGCCTCCGCGGTGAAGCTCGGCCGGTCCCACCCGTTCATCGTGGTCGCCCCGGAGGCGCCCAGCGGCACCGACCACCCCTGCGACCTGGTCGCCGCCGCCCCGCAGGCGGTCGCCGACGACGCCGCGCTGCGCACCGCGGTCACCGCGGCCTTCCGTACCCTGCCGGCCGGGCCCGGCAGCTGGGCCGTGCTCGGCATCGAGTCGGGCGCGCCCTGCGCGGCCGCCGCCGGCCTCGCCCGCACCGACCTCTACGGCGCGGCCGCCGCCGTCTCCGGCCGCTTCGACGCCCCGGCCCTCGCCGAGACAGCCGCGGAGGCGCCTGACGGCACCGCGGCCCGGCTGCTGCTGGCCGCCGCCAAGGCGGACGCCCCCGGCGTCGCCGCCGCCCGCGGGCTGCAGGCCGCCCTGCACACCGGCAAGGGCGCGGCCGCCCGCGCCGACGTGCGGCTCTCCGACATCGTGCAGGACTACACCCACGAGCGGGAGCGCCTGCGTCTCGTCCGGGTCGCGGTCCAGTACCTCGCCGAGACCCTCGCCAGGACCACCTGACGCCCGCACCCGGCCTGCGATGCACCCGCCCGTCCGGCTCCGGCGGCCGCCTCACCGGCCGCGGCGGCCCGGCCGGATACGCTGGGGGCGGCCGGGCGATCCCCGCCGGGCGCCCCGCCACCGGCAGCGACCGCGGCGCGCGACCGCCCCGGCCACCGTCCGCAGCCCGTGCCTGCGGCCCGCCGTCCGTGTCGCGTCCGAGGGAGAACCACCATGCGAGCCATCCGGCGGACCGCACCCACCGGCAGCCGGCGGACCAGGCCGGCCGTCACCACGGCCGCCGCGGGCGCCCTGGCCGCGGCACTGCTGCTGGCCGGCTGCTCCTCCGGCGGCTCGGCCCCCGGCGGATCGGCCTCCGTCCCGTCCGCCGACGGCAGCACGGCGCCCGGCGGGTCCGGCGCCTCCCCGCTGCAGCCGCTGCCCCCGCAGGTCCCGGCCGCCCTGGCCGGCTACTACGGCCAGAAGCTCGACTGGCAGGCCTGCGACAGCGGCTACGAGTGCGCGACCTTCAAGGTCCCGCTGGACTACGCCGCACCCCAGGCCGGCGACGTCACCCTCGCCGCGGCCCGCAAGCAGGCGGCCGGCGGCGGGCAGCACCTCGGCTCGCTGCTCCTCAACCCGGGCGGCCCCGGCGGCTCCGCGATCGAGTACATGGAGGCGGTCGCCGCCGGCTACGACCCCGGCGTCCGCGCCGCGTACGACCTGGTCGGCCTCGACCCGCGCGGCGTCGGCCGCTCCACCCCGGTCACCTGCCTGACCGGGCCCCGGATGGACGCGTACACCGCCACCGACATCACCCCGGACGACCAGGCGGAGACCGACGCCCTCGTCGCCGCCGACAAGGAGTTCGCGGCGGCCTGCAAGGACCGGTCCGGCACCGTCCTGGCGCACGTCTCGACCGTCGAGGCCGCCCGCGACATGGACGTCCTGCGGGCACTGCTCGGCGACGACAAGCTCCACTACGTCGGCAAGTCGTACGGCACCTACCTCGGCGCCACCTACGCCGGACTCTTCCCCGGCCGGGTCGGCCGGATGGTGCTGGACGGCGCGATGGACCCGTCGCTGGACGCCAGGGCCGGCAACCGCGCCCAGGCAGGCGGGTTCGAGACCGCCTGGACGGCCTTCGCCAAGGACTGCGCCACCCACGACGACTGCCCGCTCGGCCACACCGAGCAGCAGATCGGGCAGGGCCTCACCGACCTGTTCAACAAGCTCGACGCCGCACCGCTGCCCGCCTCCGGCGGCCGCCCGCTCACCGAGGCGCAGGCCACCACCGGCGTCATCCAGGCGATGTACGCGGAGTTCCTGTGGCCGCAGCTGCGCACCGCGCTGCGCAGCGCCGAGGCCGGTGACGGCACCGCACTGCTCCAGCTCTCCGACGACTACTACGAGCGGTCCGAGGACGGCAGCTACCCCAACCTGATGGCGGCGAACACGGCCGTCAACTGCGTCGACCTGCCCGCGCCGTTCAGCGGGCCCGACCAGGCGGCGGCGGCCGTCGCCGACTTCGAGAAGGCGTCGCCGCACTTCGGCCGGGACATGGCGTGGATGGCGCTCTCCTGTGCGTACTGGCCCGAGCGGCCGACCGGTGCACCGCACACCGTCCGGGCGGCGGGGGCCGCCCCGATCGTGGTCGTCGGTACCACCCGGGACCCGGCCACCCCGTACGCCTGGGCGCAGTCGCTGGCCGGCCAGCTCGAATCCGGACGGCTGCTCACCTACGACGGCGACGGCCACACCGCGTACGGGCGCCGCAACGCCTGCGTCGACGGGGCGGTCAACACGTACCTGCTCGGCGGGGACGCGCCGGCGAAGGGCACCCGCTGCGCCAAGTAAGCCCCGTTCGGGGATGACGGTCCTGGCGCTACGATGAGGCGCCCCCACTCGTCATCCGTCCGACAGGAGCGCCCCCGTGCTCGGAGTCAACGACCTGGCGACGTACGTCCTCGGCGCCCTGGTGATCGTCCTGCTCCCCGGCCCGAACTCGCTGTACGTCCTCTCCGTGGCCGCCCGCCGCGGCATCCGCACCGGCTACCTGGCCGCCGCCGGCGTCTTCGTCGGTGACTTCACCCTGATCAGCCTCACCTCCCTCGGCGCCTCCTCCCTGCTGGCGGCCAACCCGGCGGTGTACGCGGTGGTGAAGTTCGGCGGCGCCGCCTACCTGCTGTGGATCGGCTTCGGCATGCTGCGCTCCGCCCGGCAGCTCTGGCAGGAGCGCCGCGCGGCGGCCGCCCCGGCCGCGGACGGCGCGGACCCGGCCGAGCGGGCGACCGCGGAGAACCCGTTCCGGCGGGCGCTGGTGATCAGCCTGCTCAACCCCAAGGCGATCCTCTTCCTGCTCTCCTTCTTCACCCAGTTCGTCGACCCGTCGTACGCGCACCCGGCGCTCTCCTTCGGGCTGCTCGGCGGGGTCCTGCAGACCTTCAGCGCCCTCTACCTCTCGCTGCTGATCTTCGCCGGCACCACCCTCGCCGCGGCCTTCCACCGCCGCAAGCGCCTCTCCGCCGGCCTGACCAGCGGCGTCGCCCTGCTCTTCGCCGGCTTCGCCGCCAAGCTCGCCGTCTCCTCGGCCTGACCGCCCCACCCGGGCCGCCCGGACCGGCGGGGTGCGGACCACCTCCCGAAACTGTGTAGACTGGCCCGCGTTGCCGATGCGATCCTCGACCTCACGGTCGGGCTCCACCCGGCAGCGGTGCCGCCTTAGCTCAGTTGGCCAGAGCAACGCACTCGTAATGCGTAGGTCGCGGGTTCGAATCCCGCAGGCGGCTCAGTGAGAAGGGGGGGGGGGGGGGGCGGGGTGGGGGCGGGCTGGGCGGGGGGGGGCGCCCGGTGCCGCGCCGGCGAGGGGCGGTCCGCGGGGGGGGGGGGCGCGGTGGGTGGCG
>NZ_JBHWBW010000012.1:12056-31443 GCF_042735675.1 Kitasatospora sp. NPDC059571 | reverse complement strand
GTGTCCGATCGGGCCTTCTGCCATGTCGGGAGACCGTCCCGTCCGGATACGGTGCGTCGCTACTGTGGCCGGCATGGACTGGCTGGATCGGGTGGCGCGGCTGCGGCGGTGGACGAGTCACGGGGTCAGGGCCCCGCACAAGCCGTTGTTGTTGCTGTACGCACTCGGGAGCTACCAGCAGGACGCCGACCGGGAGCTGCGGTACAGCGCGGTGGAGGAGGAGCTCAAGCAGCTGCTCGTGGAGTACGGCCCGGCGCACGCGACGACTCCTGCCTATCCGTTCCACCACCTGGTCAGCGACGGGGTGTGGGAGGTCAGGACGGATCACGGCCCGGGGAGTCCCGGGACGGGAATCCAGATCCTTCGCGCCAGCGGAGCGGCCGGCCGGCTCGCGCCCGATCTCCGGGCTGCGTTGGCGAAGCAGCCGTCGCTGCTGGGCCGGCTGGCCAGGGTGTTGCTGGACACGCATTTCCCGCCGTCCCTGCACGTCGACCTCTGCGAGGCGGTCGGGCTCGACCTGGAGCTCGCCGAGGTCGGCAGCGTGAACGGTACGGCCGCCGCCGCCGCGGCCCGGCGCCGGCGGGACCGGCGGATGCGTGAGCTGATCCTGACGGCCTATGAGTTCCGGTGCGCCTTCTGCGGCTATGACGGGACGCTCGGTGCGAGCACGGTCGGGCTGGAGGCCGCGCACGTGCGCTGGTGGTCGCACGACGGACCGGACGAGGTCGACAACGGGCTGTGCCTCTGCTCCCTCCACCACAAGCTCTTCGACAAGGGCGTCCTGGGTCTCGGCGACGACCGCCGGATCCTCGTCTCCCAGCGTTTCGTCGGCCGAAGCGACGCAAGCCGGCACCACGTGCTGTCCCTCTCCGGTCGGCGGGTCATCGGTCCGCAGCCGGGGCTCCCCCCGGTGGCGAGGCGGCATCGGGAGTGGCACGGCCGGCAGGTGTTCCACGGGGCGGCCCGTCCGCCGGCGGACGGGCCGTTGCCCGCCGGGTGAGAGCCGTCGCCGTCATGGGCACGGCGTGAGGATGGATCTCAGGGGGCCGAGGATGCGGGCGGCGTGGAGGGCGGTGCGCACGCGGGCGGCTCCCGTGGTGGCGGTGTCGGGGGCAGGGATGCGGGGGCGGGGGACGGTCGGCAGGCCGGCGCAGGGGCGGCAGGTGCCCGGGCGGGGGACGGGGTCGTGGCAGCCGGGGCATTCGGTGTAGCGGGGGACGGCGGCGGGCCGTTCCTCGGGCGGCGGGGGGAGTTTGCGTTGGAGACGGTTGCGCAGCAGCGCCGCGGGGGAGTGCAGCGGCACCGGTAGCCCTGGCAGGAGGGCGCCTGCCAGGTCGGCGGTGGTGGCGCCGCGTTCGAGCCATTGCGCGACGAGCGGTGCGAGCGCCAGTGCCTCGGATTCGCCGAGTCGCAGGCGGGGTTCGGGGCGGATCACCCGGCGGAGGGCGGCCACGGCGGCCTTGGTCTGCTCGTCCGGTTCCGGCCCCGACGCGGGAGGGTCCGGCGGTGGCGGTGGCGGTGGCGGTGGTGTGGCCGGGGGCCCGGGGAGGGGGGTTTCTTCTCCCCGGTTCTTTGGGTGGCTGCCACGTGGGCCGGCCGTTGCTCCACCGGATCCCGGGTCCGTGGCATCCGGTGGCCGGAGGTGCTGGGGCGTGTCGTAGACGTGGATCTCGGAGCGGATGGTGCCGTCGGGCATCCGGAGCTTCTTGACGAGGTAGTACCCCGCCCGGGTGAGTTCCTTGATAGCCCGGTTGACGGCCCCGCGTCCCTGGGTGCTGGTGTCGGCCATCGCCCGGGCGTCCTCGCGCCGCCCGTCAGGGCGGGAGAGCAGGTCGGCGAGGAGGCCGCGGGCGGTGTAGCTGAGGCTGCGGTCCCGCAACAGGCCGTTCGGAAGTACCGTGAAGTTGCGGTCCTGGGCGGTACGGTGGATGTGCATGGGGAGTTTGGTCCTTGTGCCGGGCCCCGGGGTGTTGGCGCACCGCCGGGGTCAACTTCGTCTGCGTTCTGACGGACCGTAACACGAGAGTGACGTTCGGTCAGAACGAGCGTCAGGCGGCGGTTGACCGGACCCGTCGCGCCGCGAACTTGCCCGCCTCCCAGAGGATCAGCAGGGCGACGGCGGCGAGCAGGGCCCAGCCGAACTGCTGGATGTTGATCCGCGTGGTGCCGAGGATCCGCCGGAAGCCGTCGAGTTGGGTGACCATCACGGCCAGCACGAACTCGCCCAGGGCGGCCCAGTTCATCTGCTTGCTGTCGAAGGTGGTGGGGGTGAAGACCGAGGCGGTCTCGCTGCGGCACTCGAAGGCCGCCACGATCAGGCAGAGGGCGAAGGCCGTGAACGCGATCGAACTGCCGGTCTGCGTACTGTCGTAGCGCCACTCGCCGACCTTGATCAGGCCGAGCAGGAAGACCGTGATGACCAGCCCGCTCAGCCCCACGGTGACCATGACCGGCCGGGTCAGCACCGACTCTCCGCGCGGCCGCGGCGTCCGCCGCATCAGCCCCGGGCTCTCCTGGTCGAAGCCGAGCGCGAAGCCGAACGGGGCGTTGACCACGAAGTGGATCCACAGCACCTGCGGCGGCGGGAACGGCTCGCCCGCGGCGATGTTGAGGAGCGTCGCCCCCAGGAAGGTGAGGACGAAGGCAACCAGCAGCAGCAGGACGAACCGGATGTACTTGGTGAGGTTGTCGTAGAGCTTCCGGCCCTCCTCCACCGCGTAGACGATGGTGGCGAAGTTGTCGTCGGAGAGGATCATCCGTCCGGCGTTCTTCGCCACGTCCGTGCCGCTGCCCATGGCGATGCCGATGTCCGAGGCCTTGATGGCGGGCGCATCGTTGACGCCGTCGCCGGTCATCGCGACGACCTCGCCCTTCTTCTTCAGGGTGTTCGCCAGCAGCACCTTGTGCTCCGGCGCCACCCGCCCGACCACGCCGATGCCGTCGATCCGGGCGAGCTGCTCGGCCTCGGACATCGCGGCGAACTCGGCGCCGAGCACGGCCTCGCCGGGGATGCCCAGCTGCCGGGCGATCGCCTCGCCCGTGGTGACGTCGTCACCGGTCACCATGCGGACCCGGATGTGGGCCGCCTGGGCACTGGCCACCGCCGCCTTGGACTCCTCGCGCGGCGGGTCCACCATGCCGACCAGGCTGGTCATCTGCAGCTCCGTGACCAGCGCGAGCAGGTCGCCCGCCGGGTCGAAGGCGGCCGGGTCGAGATCCCGGACGGCCGCCGCCATCACCCGGCGCCCCTCCCCGCCCATCCGCTCGGTCTGCTCCTGCGCCCGCCGGCTCAGCTCCCCGTCCCACGGCACGGAAGCACCGTCCGCCAGGGCGCTGGTGGCCCGCGCCATCACCGCGGGCGCCGCGCCCTTGACGAAGCACCGCACCACCGGCCGCCCGGCCCGGTCCGTCGTCGAGTTGAAGGTGGCCATCAGCTTGTAGTCGGGGTCGAACGGCAGGGTGGCGAGCCGCGGGAACCGCTCCCGGGTGCCCTCGATGTCCAGCCCCGCCTTGTGCCCGAGGACCAGCAGCGCGCCCTCGGTGGGGTCGCCGACGACCTCCCCGTCCACCAGCTTCGCGTCGCTCGCCACCAGGTACGGCAGGACCGCCGCCTCGATGCCGTCCGAGGACCCGGCCGCGTGGTGGATCTTCCCCTCCAGGCCGTAGCCGGTGCCGGAGACGGTGTACCGGTCGGTCGGGCTCAGCAGCTCCACCGCGGTCATCTGGTTCATCGTCAGCGTGCCGGTCTTGTCGGAGTTGATCGCCGAGGTGAAGCCGAGGGTCTCGACCGAGGGCAGCTCCTTGACGATGGCGTTGCGCTTCGCCAGGTTGAGGCTGCCCACCGAGAGGATCACCTGGGTGACCGTGGGCAGCGCCTCCGGGATCGCCGCGATGGCCAGCGAGACCGCACTGACGAACAGCGCGTCCCACTCCTGCCCGCGGCTGCGCCCCAGTGCGAACATCACGACCATGGTCAGCCCCGCCGCGCCGGCGATCCACAGCGTCAGGGTGTTGAGCTCCCGGGTGAGCGGCGACTGCTCCTTCTCGGTCGCGGACAGCATCCCGGAGATCTTGCCCAGTTCGGTGCCCGCGCCGGTGGCGGTGATCACCAGCAGGCCGCTGCCGTGGGTGACCGGGGTGTTCATGAACGCCATGTTCGACTGGTCGCCGGGGCCGAGTTCGGCCGCCGGGAGCGTCCCGGCGTCCTTCGCCGCCGGGACGCTCTCGCCGGTCAGCGCAGACTCGTCGATCTGCAGCGCGCTGGCCGCCACGATCCGGCCGTCCGCCGGGACCTGGTCGCCGGCCGCGATCAGCACCACGTCGCCCACGACCAGCTGTTCGGCGGGGATCTCCGACTCGACGCCGTCGCGCCGCACCCGCGCGGTCGCCTTCATCATCGACTTGAGCGCGTTCATCGCGCTCTCCGCCTTGCCCTCCTGGCGCAGCCCGACCACCGCGTTCAGCAGGGTCAGCAGCACCAGCAGGATGCCGGTGCTCCACTGCTCGATCGCCATCGACACCACGGCCGCGGCGACCAGGATGATCTGCATGTAGCTGCGGTACTGGTCGAGGAAGCGTCGCCAGCCCGGCGGCGGCTCCTCCTCCGGCAGCGCGTTCGGCCCGTCGGCCGCCAGCCGTTCGGCGACCCGCGAGGCACTCAGCCCGACCGCGGGGACGACGCCGAGCTGCGCCGCGACGTCCTCCGGCGTCCGCGCGTACCAGAGCTCGGTCGAGGTCCGGGGCGAGGCCCCGTCCGGCGCTGCCGCCATGTCCGCACCTCCGAGGTCTGTCACCGGCCGGGCCGGCGGTCCGGGTGTTCGGCCGCGTACGGGTCGGCCGGGGCGCCCTCGGGGGCCTGCTTCAGCAGTTCGCGCCGGGCCTCCTTCAGCTCCCGGCGGGCCCGGGCGTCGACCGTCGGGTACTGCGGGTCGAGCTCGATCAGGGTGTGGGCGAGGATCGCCGCGGCGCAGATCCGGGCGAACCACTTGCGGTCGGCCGGGACGACGTACCAGGGGGCCCACGGCGTGCTGGTGGCCGACAGCATCTCGGAGAACGCGTGCTGGTAGTCGTCCCAGCGGCGGCGTTCGCGGACGTCCGCCGCGGAGAACTTCCAGTTCTTCTCCGGCAGGTCGATCCGCTTCATGAAGCGGGTGCGCTGCTCCTCGCGGGAGAGGTTCAGGAAGATCTTGACGACCTTGAAGCCGTTGCCGGTGAGGTGCCGCTCCCAGTTGTTGATGTCGCGGTAGCGCCGCTTCCAGACGCCGGGGCCGCGGGACTCCTCGGGCACCCGCTGCCGTTCGAGGTTCTCGGGGTGCACCCGCACCACGAGAACCTCCTCGTAGTGCGACCGGTTGAAGATGCCGATGTCGCCGCGGGCCGGCAGCCGGGAGGCGTACCGCCACAGGTAGTCGTGGTCGAGCTCCTCGGTCGACGGCACCTTGAAGCTGCTCACGTGCACGCCCTGCGGGTTCACCCCGCTCATCACGTGGCGGATCGTGCCGTCCTTGCCGCCCGCGTCGAGGGCCTGGAGGCAGAGCAGCACGCCGTAGGTGTCCTGGGCGGCCAGCCGGTCCTGGTACTCGGCGAGCAGCGAGACGCCGTTCTTCAGCAGCTCGCTGCTGTCGCGCTTCTTGAGCTTCCCCTTGTACCGGGGGTCGAAGTCCTCGCCGAGGTCGACCTTGCTGCCGGGCTTCACCCGGAGCGGGCGGATGAACTCCGCCAGGCGCCGGGCCCGCTTGTCCGCCATCGCCGACCACTCCTCTCGGCCGCGGCGGGCGCCCGGCGGGCGGGTGCCACCGCGGCGGCGCCGAGGCCGGGGCCCGGCGGGCCCGGGGGCCGCACCGGGCCGCGGCACTCCTGCCTCCGCCCCGGCCCGCCGTCGCCGCCGGGCACGTGGTACCCGCCACGCTCCGCCCGGCGGCCGGGCCGGGCAAGCGCACGGGGGCCGTTCGGTGGACGCCCGGGGCGGGCGCGGGTCAGAGGCGCGGCGGGCGGCCGGCCCGGTGCAGCAGCAGGGCGGCGGTCAGGCCGCCGGCCAGCACGGTGGCGGCGCCGGCCAGCTGGCCGGCCCGGGCGGCCGCGGCGAAGGCGTCCAGGACGGCGGCCCGGTCGGCGGCGGAGGGTGCGGCGGCGAGGGCGGCGGGCAGCGATCCGGTGGCCGCCCCGGCCGGCAGCAGGGCCGCGAACCGGGCGTTCAGCACGGCGCCGAGCACGGCCACGCCGAGCCCCGCGCCGAGCTCCGCCATGGTGCCGTCGATCCCGGCACCGGCACCCGCCCGGTCCGGCGGGACGGCGTCCATGACGGCCGCGACCAGCGCCGGGTTGGCGACGGCGCAGCCGGTGCCCATCAGGACCAGCCCGGCGGCGAGCTGACCGTAGCCCGGCCCGGCCTGGGCGGCCAGTGCGAAGCCGCCCGCCAGCAGGGCCGTCCCGGCGGCGATCGAGCCCGGGACGCCCAGCCGGGCGCCTGCGCGGGCGGCCGGCCCGCCGAGGTTGAGCGCGACCGCGGTGAGCGCGAACGGCGCCATCCGCAGCCCGGCCTCCAGCGGCGGGTAGCCGCGGACGAACTGGAGCTGCTGGGTGAGCAGGAAGAGCACGCCGGTGCTGCCGAAGGTGATCAGGACGACCCCGGTGACCGCGCCGGTGAACCGCCGGTCGTGGAAGAGGCCGAGGTCGAGCATGGGGTGGCGGCAGCGGCGCTCCCAGACCGCGAAGGCCGCCAGTGCGAGCACGCCCAGCACGGCCGGGACGAGCACCCGGGCGGAGGACGGGCCGTGCTCGCCGCCGGAGACGATCGCGTACACCACCGCGGCCGTCCCGGCGGTGGACAGCAGCGCGCCCGGCAGGTCGGGCCGCCCGCCGCCCGCGCCGCGCGACTCCGGGACGAGCAGCAGGGCGGCGGCCAGGGCGGCCAGTACCGGCGGGAGGTTCACCACGAAGAGCGCGCCCCAGGAGAAGTGTGCGAGCAGCAGCCCGCCGACCGGTGGGCCGGCCGCGTAGCCGACCGCGCCGACCGCGCTCCACGCGCCGATCGCCCTGGCCCGTCCGGGCCCCTCGTAGACCTGGAGGACGACGGCCAGCGTGGTGGTGGTCAGCAGTGCCCCGCCGACCCCCATCACCGCCCGGGCCGCGATCAGCGCGCCGGTGGTGGTGGAGAGCCCGGCGGCCAGCGAGCCGAGCCCGAAGACCGCCAGGCCGGCCAGCAGCATCCGCCGCCGGCCGTACCGGTCGGTGGCGCTGCCGGCGGTGAGCAGCAGCCCGGCCTGGACGACCGGGTACGCGTTGACGATCCACTGCAGCTCGGCGGTGCTCGCACCGAGGCTGCGGGTCAGTGTGGGCACCGCGACGCCCAGCACGGTGTTGTCGAGCACCACGGCGAGCTGGACGAGGCAGACCACCGCCAGCACCGGCCACCGGGCGGGGTGCCGCGCGGCGGGCCGGGCGGGGGTGTCCGTCCCGGCGGCGACGGTCACCGGGCGGGGGCGAACCGGGCGATCGGGTTCACCAGGGTGCCGACCAGCTGGAGTGCGGCCGAGGGGTCGGCGAGGTCCACCATCTGCCGGTTGTTGCGCAGTTGGAGCCGGTTCAGGCAGGAGAGCGCGAACTCGGGGGCGAACGGGTCGTACCGCTCGAACCTCTCGGCCAGGTGCGGCACCGCGTCGCGGTAGTCGGTGACGCAGTCGGCCACGGTGCGCCAGAAGGCGTCCTCGGTGAGGACCTCCTCGGCGGCCAGGATCGCGGCCAGGTGGCGGAAGAAGCAGTCGAAGACGTCGGTGAAGACCGAGAGCAGTTTCATGTCCTCGGGGACGTCCGCCCGGACCCGCTGGACGGCCGGCGGCAGCACCGCGTCCGGGTCCATGACGACGATCTCCTCGGCGATGTCCTTGAACACCGCCCGCCGGACGGTGCCTGCGCCGTCGAGCACCAGGATGGTGTTCTCGCCGTGCGGCATGAAGGCCAGATCGTAGGCGTAGAAGCTGTGCAGCAGCGGGGTGAGGTAGGCGTCCAGGTAGCGCCGCAGCCACTGTTCGGCGGGCAGGCCGGACTGCCGGACGAGGGCGGCGGCCAGTGAGCGGCCGGCCCGGTCGGTGTGCAGCAGCGCGGCCATCGTGGTGAGCCGCTCCTCCGGGGCGAGGGCGGGCACCGGGCTCTCCCGCCAGAGCGCGGCGAGCATCTTGCGGTAGGGCGAGTACCGGTCGGTCGCGGCCTCGTACTGGCGGTGCCGGTAGCCGATCGCGGCGTGCTCGCGGATGATCGACAGGCCGGTGCGGCGCAGCACCTCGTCGCCCGCGACGAGCTTCGCCAGCCAGTCGTTGATGGCGGGGGTGGCCTCCATGTAGGCGGCCGAGAGACCGCGCACGAAGCCCATGTTGAGGACCGAGACGGCGGTCTTCACGTAGTGCCGGGACGGGTCGGTGGTGTTGAAGAAGGTGCGGATCGACTGCTGGGCGAGGTACTCGTCGTCGCCCTCGCCGAGGTGCACCAGGCGGCGCAGGGCGAGTTCGCCGGCGAAGGTGACCGACAGCTTGTGCTGCCACTGCCAGGGGTGGACGGGCAGCAGGCGGTAGTCCGCCAGCGAGAGGCCGAGGTCGGCCATGGTGGCGGCGAACCGGGCCAGTTGGGCGTCGCCGAGCTCCTGGCGCAGCAGCGTGTCGTAGTCGGTGTCGGTGCAGCAGGTGAAGACCGCGTGGTCGCGGTGGGCGGCCAGCCAGACCAGCCGGACGGGGGCGGCGGCCTCCGGCGCGTACCGGTGGTACTCCTCGCCGCCGAAGCCGATCCGGCCGTTGTTGGCGACGAAGCACGGGTGGCCCTCGGTCATCCCGGTCTCGATGGCCTGGAAGCCGGCCCGGGCGAGCTCATCGGCGGGCACGTCGGGGCGGTCGAGCTTGTAGGCGGTGCCGGCCAGGGTGGCGCCGAGCTCCTCCAGGTAGACCGGCAGCACCTCGTCGGAGAGGTCCAGGGCCTTGCGCAGCTCGGTGCAGAAGTCGATGGCGTCGAGGGGGAGTTCGTCACCGTCGCGGTGCCGGGTGACGGAGTCGGCGGGGATCTCCCAGTGGTCCAGGGCACGGAGCCGGGCGGCGAAGCGGTACTCGGTGGCGCCGTCGTCGCTGCGCACCGACCAGCGGCCGTCGGGCAGCGGCTCGGGTGTGAGCAGCCGCTCGTGGGAGAACTCGGCGAGCGCCTTGCGGACGAGCAGCCGGTTGGCGGCGGCCCAGGTGTCCGGGCGGAGGTGGGCGACGGGGTTCATCGGGCGGCTCCTGCGGTGGTGCGCCGGTAGGCCTCGCGGGTGCAGATGCTGAGCAGGGCCTGCTTCTCGGGCTTGTCGATCGGGCCGACGACGGCGAAGCCGACGGCGGCGTTGAGGGCGTGCACGGCGGTGTTGCGGAGGTCGGGTTCGACCACGACCCGGCGGACGTCCGGGTCCTCGAAGAGGAAGGCCATGACGGTGGTGATGACGGCGCGGGTGAAGCCGTGCACGGGGGTGTCGGCGGGGGCGCAGAGGAAGTGCATGCCGGCGTCGCCGGGCTCGGCGTCGTACAGGCCGACCAGCTCCAGCCGGGCCGGGTCGTAGCGCTCGACCAGGAAGGCCGGTTCGCCGTCCAGCAGGCCGAGGTAGGCGTCGTGGTGCGGGTGGTCGGCGATCCGGCGGTACTCGGTGCGGACGTCGTCGAGGTCGGCGTCCTGCATCATCCAGAAGGCGGCCTTCGGGTGGGTGACCCAGGCGTGCAGCAGGACGGCGTCGGCGTCGGGGTCGAGCGGGCGGATCGTCAGTTCGCCGATCCCGGCGGCGGTGCGGGTGTACGGGTTCATGCGGCGGCGCCCGAGGGTGCGCCGAACTCCTGGAAGGCGATGGACTTCTCGATGGGGTAGACCTCGCGGCCGGTGAGCTCCCGGATGATCCAGGAGTTGCGGTACGGGCCCATGCCGAGGTCGGGCGAGGTGATGCTGTGGGTGTGGGTGCCGCCGTTCTGCAGGAACACCCCGCGGCCGGTGGTGTCGATGCTGTAGTTGCGGGCGACGTCGAAGCGGCCCTGCCCGTCCCGGCGGAGCCGGTCGCCGATCGGCTCCAGGAAGGCCGGCGGGGTGTAGCGGTACCCGGTGGCCAGCACCAGGCCCTGGGTGTGCAGGGTGAAGTCCCGCTCCTGCTCGGTGTGGTGCAGGTCGAGGGTGTAGGTGCGCCCGGCCTCGTCCCAGGCGGCGCCGTGCAGGGCAGTGCCGGTGAGCAGCCGGGTGGGGACGGGTCCGTTGACGCTCTTCTGGTAGAGCAGGTCGTAGATCGCGTTGATCAGGTCGGCGTCGATGCCCTTGAACAGGCCCTTCTGCTCGGCCTCCAGGCGGTAGCGGGTGGCCTCGGGGAGGGCGTGGAAGTAGTCCACGTACTCGGGGGAGGTCATCTCCAGGGTCAGCTTGGTGTACTCCAGCGGGAAGAACCGCGGGGAGCGGGTCACCCAGTCGAGCCGGTAGCCGTGCACGTCGATCTCGCCAAGCAAGTCGTAGTAGATCTCGGCGGCGCTCTGGCCGCTGCCGACCACGGTGATCGACTCCTTCGCCTGCAGCGCGGCCCTGCCCTCCAGGTAGCGGGAGTTGTGCAGCAGGTCGCCGCCGAGGCCGCGGCAGGCCTCGGGCAGGTACGGCGGGGTGCCGGTGCCGAGCACCAGGCGCGGCGCGCGGTGCACGGCGGTGCCGGTGGCGGTCTCGGAGGTCACCGTGTACAGGCCGTCGGCCCCGTCCCAGTCGACCCGGGTGACCCGGTGGCCGAACCGCACGCCGTCGAGCCGGGCGGCCGCCCAGCGGCAGTACGCGTTGTACTCGGCGCGGACCGGATAGAACATCTCGCGGATGTAGAACGGGTACAGCCGGCCGGTCTCCTTCAGGTAGTTGAGGAAGGAGTACGGCGAGGTCGGGTCGGCGAGGGTGACCAGGTCGGCCATGAACGGGGTCTGCAGGGTCGCGAAGTCGAGCAGCATTCCGGGGTGCCAGTCGAAGTCCGGCTTGCTCTCCAGGAACACCCCGTCCAGGCCGTCGACCGTTTCGGTGAGGCAGGCCAGGCCCAGGTTGTACGGCCCGAGGCCGATGGCGATGAAGTCGTGGGTGGACATGCGGGTCTCTCCGGTGGGTCGGCGGGTGCGGTTCAGCCGGCGGCGCGGCAGAGTTCCGGCGCGGCGGTGCGGTCGTTGACGTACCGCCCGGCGTGCTCGGCGAGGAGGTCGAGGACGTGCGCGATGTCGTCCAGCGTGGTCTCCGGGTTCAGCAGGGTGAACTTGAGGTAGTGGCGGCCGTCGACCTTGGTGCCGGCGACGACGGCCTCGCCGGAGGCGGCGAGGGCCTCCCGGGCGTGCAGGTTGGCGCCGTCGGCGAGGTCGCGCAGCGGGCCGGCGGGCGGCAGCCAGCGGAAGACGACGGTGCTGAGCGAGGAGCGGGTGACGACCTCGAAGCGCGGGTCGTCGGCGAGCAGCTCGTACGCCTCGGCGGCGCGGTCCACGACCTCGTCGAAGAGTGCGCCGATCGCGTCGGCGCCCATGATGCGCAGGGTGAGCCAGAGCTTGAGGGCGTCGAACCGGCGGGTGGTCTGGATGGACTTGTCCACCTGGTTGGGGATGCGGCGCTCGGCCATCCGGGCCGGGTTGAGGTAGTCGGCGTAGTGGGTGGCGTGCCGCAGCACGGCTCCGTCGCGGACCACGAGGGCGCTGGAACTGACCGGCTGGAAGAACGACTTGTGGAAGTCGACGGTGACCGAGTCGGCCCGCTCGATGCCGTCGAGCAGATCGCGGCGGGTCCGGGAGGCGAGCAGCCCGCAGCCGTACGCGGCGTCGACGTGCAGCCACAGGCCGGCCTCGGCGCACAGGTCGGCGATCTGCGGCAGCGGGTCGATGGAGCCGAAGTCGGTGGTGCCGGCGGTGGCGACGACGGCCATCACCAGGAGGCCCTCGCGGCGGCAGCGGTCGATCTCCCGGGCGAGCACGGCGGGCCTCATCCGGCGCTCGCGGTCGGTGCCGACCGTGATGACGGCTTCGGGGCCGAGGCCGAGCATCTTCGCGGACTTCTGCACGCTGAAGTGGCCGGCCTCGGAGGCGATGATGCGCAGCCGGGGCAGGATGTCGTGCTTCGCGAGCGGCTCGGGCGCGGTGGCGGCGGCCAGTTCGCAGGCCTCCTCGCGGGCGAGCAGCAGGGCCTGGAAGTTGGACTGGCTGCCGCCGCTGGTGAAGACGCCGTCGGCGTCCGGGCCGAGGCCGATCCGGTCGGCGGTCCAGTCGATCAGGCGGCGCTCGATGAGGGTGCCGCCGACGCTCTGGTCCCAGGTGTCCAGCGAGGAGTTGACGGCGGTCAGCACGGCCTCGCCGAGCAGTGCGGGGATGACCACCGGGCAGTTGAGGTGGGCGAGGTAGCGGGGGTGGTGGAAGTAGACGGCGTCGCGGAGGTAGACGTCCTCCAGCTCGGCGAGGGCGCCGAGCGGGTCGCCGAGCGGGCGGTCGAGGTCGACGGCGGCTATCTCGGGGGCGAGCCGGTCGGGGGTGATCCCGGTGAACGGGCGGCCGGTGCCGGCGATCCGTGCGGCCACGCGGTCGACGCCGGCCGCGAGCGAGCGCCGGTAGCCCTCCACCGTGCGGTCGTTGAACAGGTGCGCTCTCGCGTCCACCGGGGTGGCGGCGGCGCCTGCCGACGGGAGCTCGACGGTGTGCCCCTGGAAAGTCATGGTCAGCCCTCAACGGTTGCGGACGGAGGATCAAACTTAGGTTAGCCTATCCTAAGTTCGAGCGATCAACGACGGCCCGCACCCGGGATCGGGGGCGGGCCGTTGTCGTTCAAGTGCCGCTCCGGCGGCCGGATCTCACTCCTCGTCGGGACTGCTCCCGGAGAGCGCCTCCAGGCGCAGCTGCTCCTCCGAGGCGCCGCGGCGCCAGTACCCGGAGAAGGTGACCGCGCGGCGGTCGAAGCCGCGCTCGCCGACCAGGTGGCGGCGCAGTGCGCGCACGGTGCCGGACTCGCCGGCGATCCACGCGTACGGCACGCCCTCGGGCATGTCGGCCGCGCGCACCGCCGCCACCAGCGGCGTCGTGCCGGTGTCCCGTACCAGCCAGGTGAGTTCGACATCGGCGCCGAACTCCAGGTCCTGGATGTCCTCGGCGTGCGGGACCTCGATCCACACCCGGGCGGCGGTGCCCTCCGGCAGCCCGTCCAGGATGCCGCCGGCGGCGGGCAGGGCGGTCTCGTCGGCCGCGATCAGCACCCAGTCGGTGCCCGCCGGCGGCCGGAAGCAGACGCTGCGGTTGTCCTCGACGGCCGGCCCGAGCAGGACCACCCGGTCCCCCGGGGCGGCCGCGGCGGCCCACCGGGCGGCCGGCCCCGCGCTGCCGTGGCCGGCCAGGCCGTGCAGTGCGAAGTCCACGTCCACCTCGTCGGGTTCGCGCCGCTGGGCGCGGACGGTGTACGAGCGCATCACGGCGCGGACGGCCTCCGGCAGGGCGCGCCAGGCGGTGAACCAGTTCTCGCCCTCCTCGACGGGGAGGACCGGGGCGTCCTGCCCCGGATGCGGCAGGAAGAGCGAGAAGCTCTGGTCCCGGCCGCCGGAGGCGAAGCCCTTCAGCTGCTCGCCGCCGAAGGTCACCCGGACCATGGTCGGGCCGAGCCGCCGGCTGCGGACGACCCGGGCCTCGAAGAAGCCGTACTGCGCGGCGATCTCGGACTGGCTGCTCATGGCGTCAACTGACCTTCCTGGCCGAGCGGACGGCCTTGGCGAGGTTCTCCAGCAGGGGTGCGGCGCCGGCGTACGAGAAGCGCGGCACGGAGTCCCAGGGGGCGACCTGGCCGGCCTTGACGGCGGGCAGCTGCGCCCAGGACGGCTTGGCGGCGAGGTCCTTGGGCTGCAGCGCGGTGCTGCGCTTGTCCAGGATGATCAGGTCGGCGGCGAACCTGCCCGCGTTCTCCCAGCTGAGCGCCTCGTAGTAGTCGCCGGCCTCCAGCTTGGTGGGCACCACGAACTCCACGCCGAGCTCGGAGAAGTAGAGCAGGTCGGTGGCGATCCTCGGGTTGGAGACGTAGAAGGTGTCGGGGCTGCCGGAGGCGGCCATCACCTTGATGCCGCCGGCCGCCTTCGCTGCCTGCCGCAGCTCCTCGGCGGCGGCCTCGAAGCGGGCCTTGGCGTCGGTGACCTTCTTCGCCTTCAGGTCGGCGCCGAGCGACTCGGCGAGCCGGGCGTAGCGCTGGATCGGCGTGGTCATCGGGACGCGGGCGGTGGTGATCGCCACGCTCGGCGCGAGGCCCAGGATCTTGTCCTTGCTCTCGTCCGGCACGTACCAGAGCGCGCCCGGGTCGTACATGTGGGTCACCAGCAGCTCGGGCCGCAGCGCCGCGTACTTCTCCACGCTGAACTCGCCCCAGACGTTGCCGAGGATCTCGACCTTCGCGATGTCGAGGTCGCCGGCCTGGGGGTCGGCCTTGCCGTCCGCGGTCCTGGTCTCGCCGAAGACGCCGACGATCTGCTTGTCGACGCCGAAGTCCACCAGGGCGGCCGCGGTGCCGGTGAAGGCGACCACCCGGCTCGGGGCGGACTTGGCGGTGACCGCCTTCCTCCGGTCGTCGGTGAAGGTCCAGGGCCCTGCCCCGGCCGTGCCGTCGGCTTCCGATCCGGAACCGCCGCCGCTGCCGCAGGCGGCGAGCAGGGCGCCGACGGCCGTGGCGCCGCCGGCGGCGAGCAGGCCGCGGCGGGAGAGGGGGGCGGCAGTTCTGGGCTTGGGCATGGCGATGTCTTCCTCGGGTCGGGGGATGGGCCGGGCAGGGAGCGGAAATTAGGTTAACCTAACCTTAGTTTTTGTCCAGGGAGGGTCGCCGGAGCGCGCCCCGACAGCACCGGAGCCCGCTCGTGTTGCTCACCAAGTCGCCTTCTGCACAGGAGGGTTCGCCGCCACCTGAAGGGCCGTCGCGGGGCGGCCGGCCCGTCCGGCGGGCAGCCGGCCTCGGAGTCGCCGTGCTGGTCCTGATCGCCGTCCTGGCCCTCAGCATCGGCGTCGGCGCCCGCGAACTCACACCCGCCGAGGTCTGGCACGGCCTGTTCGACGCCCACTCCGAGGCCTACACGGTCGTCCACCGGATGCGCCTGCCGCGCACCCTCCTCGGCCTGCTCTGCGGCGCCGCGCTGGGCCTCGCCGGCGGCGTGATGCAGGCGCTGACCCGCAATCCGCTCGCCGACCCCGGCCTGCTCGGCATCAACGCCGGCGCCTCCGCCGCCGTCGTCACCGCCGCCTCCTTCCTCGGCGTCGCCACCTTCGACGGCTACGTCTGGTTCGCCCTGGCCGGCACCGCGCCGGACGCCTTGCTCTTCTACGGGGGCGGCGGCGCCCGCGGCGCGACCCCGGCCCGGCTCGCCCTCGCCGGGTCCGCGCTCAACGCCACGCTCTTCAGCTACGTCAACGCGGTGATGCTGCTGGACACCGGAGCCCTCGACAGGATGCGCTTCTGGACGGTCGGTTCACTCGCCAGTGCGCAGGGCTCCACCGTCCTCAAGGTGCTTCCGTTCGTCGCCGCCGGCCTGGTCACCGCCCTGGCCCTGGCCCGGCCGCTGAACGCCATGGCGCTCGGCGACGACGCAGCCCGCGCGCTCGGCGCCCGGCCCGCACTGATCCGGGCCGCCGCGATCCTCGCCGTCACCCTGCTCTGCGGCGCCGCCACCGCGGCCTGCGGCCCGATCGTCTTCGTCGGCCTGATGGTGCCGCACTTCGTCCGTGCCCTCACCGGCCCCGACCTGCGCTGGCTCTTCCCGTACTGCGCGGTGCTGGCTCCCGTCCTGCTGCTCGGCGCGGACGTCCTCGGCCGCGTCCTGGGCCGGCCCGGCGAACTCCAGGTCGGCATCGTCACGGCCGTCCTCGGCGGCCCGTTCTTCCTCCACTTCGCACGCCGCGGAAAGGTGGCGCGGGCATGAGCACCCTCCGCATCGGCACGGCGCTGTCCCTCCGCTACCGCCCCCGGGCCCTGCTCGTCGGACTGGCCTTCGCCCTGCCGGCGCTCGGCGTCGGCATCCTCGCGCTCGGCACCGGCGACTACCCGATCGCCCCGGCCGAGGTGCTGCGCACCCTCACCGGCGGCGGCACCCCGGCCGAGGACTTCATCGTCAACCAGCTCCGGCTGCCCCGGGTCGCCACCGCCCTCGCGGTCGGCGCCGCCCTCGGCCTGGCCGGCGCGCTGTTCCAGTCGCTCGTCCGCAACCCGCTCGGCAGCCCCGACGTGCTCGGCTTCACCCAGGGCGCCGCGGTCGGCGCCCTGATCGTGGTCATCACCGGCGGCAGCAGCCTCGCCCTGGCCGGCGGCGCCGTGGCGGGCGGCCTGGCCAGCGGCGCCGCGATCTACGCCCTCGCCCGGAAGGGCGGCGTGCACGGCAGCCGACTCGTCCTCATCGGCATCGGCAGCTCCGCGATCCTCACCGGCATCAACGGCTACCTGCTGACCCGCACCCAGCTGATGGACGCCGCCCGGGCGGTGCTCTGGCTCACTGGCAGCCTCGACGGCCGCGGCTGGCGGGACGCCGTACCGCTGCTGGCCGCCCTCGCCGTCCTCGGGCCCGCGGTGTTGCTCGGCTGCGGGCGCGCCCTCGCCGTCGTCGAGATGGGCGACGACGCCGCCGCGGGCCTGGGCGTCCGGGTGGAACGCGTCCGGCTCGCCCTGCTCGGCTGCGCCGTCCTGCTCGCCGCCCTCGCCGCGGCCGCCGCCGGCCCGGTCTCCTTCGTCGCCCTCACCGCGCCCCAGCTCGCCCGCCGCCTCACCCGGGCACCGGGCCCCAACCTGCTCGCCGCGACCTGCACCGGCGCCGCCCTCCTGGTCACCGCCGACTACGCCGCGCAGCGCGTCCTGCCCGGCCACCAGCTGCCGGTCGGCGTCGTCACCGGCGTCCTGGGCGGCGGCTACCTCATCTGGTTGCTCGCCACCGAACGCAGGGCGGGCCGGATATGAGCCACGCACCCGAACCACGAAACGGAGCACCGACCATGGCACCGGGCGAACCGCGCGAACCGCGCCTGCGCGGAGCGGACCTCACCCTCCGGTACGACCGGCGCACCATCGCCGAGGGCCTCACCGTGGACATCCCCGACCGGTCCTTCACGGTCGTCGTCGGGCCGAACGCCTGCGGCAAGTCGACGCTGCTGCGCGCCCTGTCGCGCACCCTCCGGCCGGCCGCCGGCACCGTCCTGCTGGACGGCCGGGACATCAGCGCCGTGCCGGCCCGCCGGGTCGCCCGCACGCTCGGCCTGCTGCCGCAGTCCTCGACCGCACCGGACGGCATCACCGTCGCCGAACTCGTCGCCCGCGGCCGCTACCCGCACCAGGGGCTGCTCCGCCAGTGGTCGCCCGAGGACGAGCGCGTCACCACCGAGTCGATGGCCGCCACCGGCGTCGGCGAACTCGCCGACCGGCTCGTCGACGAGCTCTCCGGCGGCCAGCGCCAGCGCGTCTGGATCGCCATGGCACTCGCCCAGCAGACCCCGCTGCTGCTGCTCGACGAGCCCACCACGTACCTCGACATCGCCCACCAGGTCGAGGTGCTCGACCTCTGCGCCCGGCTCCACGAGGAACAGGGCCGCACCCTGGTCGCCGTCCTGCACGACCTCAACCAGGCCGCCCGGTACGCCACCCACCTGATCGCCATGCGCGACGGCCGGGTGGTCGCGGCCGGGCCGCCCGCCGAGGTGGTCACCGCCGACCTGGTCGAGCAGGTCTTCGGGCTGCCCTGCCGGGTCATCGACGACCCGGAGACCGGCACCCCGCTGGTCGTGCCGGCCGCCCGCCGCCGCGCCCCGGAGCGCACCGCATGACCGGCCGGATCCACCGCGACGCCTGGGGGATTCCCCACCTGCGGGCCGCCGGGGCGCTCGAACTCGCCCGCCTCCAGGGCTGGAACGCCGCCGCCGACCGCGGCCGGCAGATCGAGGTCGAACGCCACCGTGCACAGGGCACCTCGGCCGCCGCGCTCGGCCCCGACGCACTCGACTGGGACGTCTTCGCCCGCCGCGCCAAGATCGCCGACACCGCCCGACGCTGCTTCGGGGCACTCGACGCGGACACCGCGGCCTGGGTCCTGGCGTACGTCGACGGGGTCAACCGGGGACTCGCCGAGATCCCCGCCGACGCACCGGAGTTCGCCGCCGCCGGGCTCGTCCCCGGCCGCTGGGAGCCGTGGACGCCGATCGCCGTCTGGCTCTCCCACCACATCCTCTTCGCCGGGTTCCCCACCAAGCTCTGGCGCGACCTGGTCGCCCGGGAGCTCGGCGAGGAGCACGCCGCGCTGTTCGCCACCGACGGCCCCGGCACCGCCGGCAGCAACGGCTGGCTGGTCGCCGGTGAGCGCACCGCGAGCGGCGCCGCGCTGCTCGCCGGCGACCCGCACCGGTTCATCGAGGACCCGGGTATCTACCAGCAGATCCGGCTCGCCTGCCCGGAGTTCGACGTGGTCGGCCTCGCCGTGCCCGGCGTCCCCGGGATCGGCCACTTCGGCCACGCCGGCCCGGTCGCCTGGGCGATCACCAACGCGATGGCCGACTACCAGGACCTCTACCGCGAACGGCTGCGCCGCACCCCGGACGGCGTCGAGGCGCTCGGCCCGGACGGCTGGCGGCCCGCCGCCGCCCACGGGGAGACCGTCGAGGTCGCCGGCGGCGAGGCGGTGCGCATCGAGGTGGTCGAGACCGACCGCGGTCCGGTGATCATCGGCGGGCCGGACGGCACGGACGAGGCGCTCAGCCTGCGCTGCCCGCCGCGGGCCGAGGCCGCCTGCGGCTTCGCCGCCCTGCCCGCCCTGCTGCGCGCCCGCACGGTCGCCGACGTGGACGCCGCCCTCGACCACTGGGTCGAGCCGGTCAACGTCGTCCAGGCGGCCGACACCGCGGGCGGCCTGCTGCACCGGGTGGCCGGCCTCGTGCCGCTGCGCGCCGAGGCCAACCGGCTGCGGCCCGTGCCGGCCTGGGAGCCCGGCCACGCCTGGCACGGCCGCGCCGTCATGCCGCGCGCCGAGGTGCACGGCACCGCCGTGATGGCCAATCAGCGCGGCCTCGCCGCACCGCTCGGCGTGGAGTTCGCACCGCCGCACCGCGCCGACCGGATCGCCGCGCTGCTCGCCGCCCCGACGCCCTGGACGGCCGCAGCCCTCGCGGACATCCACACCGACACCCTGCTCGCCTCCGCCGCACCCCTGCTGGACCTGCTCGCCGCGGCGGACGGCCTCACCCCGGCCGCCGGCCGGCTCCGCGACCGGCTGCTCGACTGGGACCGGCGGATGGCCGCCGACTCGGTGGACGCCGCCCGGTTCGCGGCCCTGCGCTCGGCGGTGGGGCGGCGCGAGGCGGTCCGCCCCGCCGGGGCGGGGGGCGGCCCCCCCGCCCCCCACCCCCGCGGGTGTCCGGGC